>JBEPXB010000067.1:0-8772 GCA_041642135.1 Halobacteriales archaeon
TGTCGTCCGTGGACGTGTCCCGGGGGTACAAACCGTTGACGCCCGGGGCCGTCATCCGACCCTCGACAGCTGTCAGTGCTCGACGTAGCCCGGCCCGGCGGTGTGAGCGAGCCACAGCGCGACGCCGACGAACGCGAGAACCCGCCCCTCCGCGAGGACGAGCAGGCCGACGCCCGCCGCGCTCACGAGCCCCGCGGCCGCCGCCACGCGGAGCGCACCGAATCGGTCGCCGAGCACGCCGGCCAGGGGATTGACGAGCATCCCGACGACGAAGAACGCCGCGAACGCGTTGCTAGCGAGGGCGGGCGCCAGCCCCGTCTCGACCTGGAGGTAGGTCGGAAGGAAGGCGATCGTCCCTCGTTGGCGAACGCGAGCAGCGCGAAGGCGACGGCGAGCCGCCGGATACGCCGCGTCCCGAACACCCGTCTCGCGGTCTCGCGAAGACCGAGTTCGGGCACGGCGAACTCGTAGGGCTCCGCGCTCCAGCGGTGGAGCAGGACCCCGACGACGGCGAGCAGGGCGACGACCGCGAGGTAGCCGTCGCGCCACCCGAAGACCGCGGGCACCGTCAGGGCAAAGCCGGCGGCGACGACGCCGGCGAGGTTCAGGAACGCCTCGTAGACGCCGTAGGCCTGTCCCCGGCGCTCGACGAACAGGTCGGAGACGGAGACGACCACGGCCGGCAACCAGAGGCCGATGCCGACGCCGAGGACCGCCGACGCGACCAGGAACGTCGGGTAGTCGGTCGCCCCGAACGTGAGGGCGGCCCCGACGGTCGCCGTCGCGAGTCCCGTCGCCAGGACGGTCTTGCGCGAGAGCCGGTCGACCAGCCGCCCGCCCGGGTACCGGCAGAGCGCGACCATCGCCCACATCGTCGTCAGCGCGACGCCGGCGAGCCCCGGCGTGATACCGAGGTCCTCGATGACCCGTGGGAGGACCGGCGCCAGCGCGAGTCGGCCCGTCATGACCACGGTCGTCCCGACCGAGAGCAGGAGCAGGAGCCGGCCCGAGTACCCGCCCAGCAGTCACTCCCCGCTCGCCGAGACGGCGCGCCCGTGTTCTGCCACGGTCGCCCTCCTCGGGACCGGTACTTGACTCCGTATGAGGGCCGTGGTGTGACGTGTGGTCCGGACACGGACATCGGGTGGGACTGAAAGGGGCCGGTGGCTGGACGGTGAGCCGAGCGAAGCGAGTCCATCGGTGAAGCACGGACCCGCAAGCACCGAAGGAGCGAACGAAGGGAGGCGAGGCGCGCAGCGTGGTCCGCGCGAGTCCAGACGGCGGGTACGCGAACCCGGGCGACGCAAGCACCACAGCGGAGTGAGCGAAGCGAACGGAGCGAGGAGCACAGCGAGCCCCGGGAGCGTAGCCGCCGGCCCCTTTCAGTCCCACCCGATACCCCAAACCAGAAGCGCACCGAACGGTTATCGGTGTCCCGTGCCGGACGTAGTTCCGTGAGCGGCGTCACGCGGAGACAGTGGACCCTGTTGGTGTCGCTGGTCGTCCTCTCCGCGCTGGCCAACGCCTACATCATCGTCCCGGCGAGCGTCCTGCCGGTGGTAATGGACGAACTCGCCGTCGACGCGACGGCCGCGGGCTGGGTGGTGAGCGCCGTCTTCGGCGCGCAGATACTCGCGAGCGTCCCGGCGGGGCTGGCGCTCGACCGGTTCGACGGCCGGGTCGTGCTCGCGCTGGCGACCGCCGGCCTCGCGCTCGCCGGTGTCTGGGGTGCGGCGAGCGCCGCAGGCGGCGACTACGCCTCGCTCGTCGCCTCGCGGCTGCTCGGCGGCGCCGCGAGCATCGCCGTCTGGAACGCCGGCGTCACGACCATCGGCGGGGCGTTCGACGCCGAACGACGCGCGACTGCCGTCGGTGCGTTCACGGCCGCGTCGCCGGCCGGGTTCGCGCTCGGGCATCTCACCGGGCCGCTCGTCGCGGCGGTCGACTGGACGGCGGCGTTCGCCGTCTACGGTCTCCTCGCGTTCGTCCCCCTCGTGGGCGTCGTGTTCGCCGCCACCGGAACCCGGACGGACGGCGGGGACGACAGGGGAGATGCCCGTTCTCGCCGGGAGGGTTCCGGGGACCTCCGCCGGCTACTCGCCAGCCCCGCCGTCCGGCTCCTGGCCGCCACCGCCTTCGCGGCGATGTCGGTGTACGTCCTCCTGAACAGCTGGATGCCGACGTACCTCGCCGAGGAGCTCGGGGCCTCGCTCGCGACGGGCGGTCTCGTCGTCGCGGTGCTGCCGGCGACGGGTGTCCTCTCGCGGACCGGCGGCGGGGCGATCTCGGACCGGCTGTTCGACGGCCGTCGTCGGCCGGTCGTCGTGCTCTCCTTTCTGGTTCCGCTCCCGCTGCTCGCGGCGCTCGCTGGCCTCGAGACGATCGCCGCGGCGCTCGTCGTGCTGGTGTTCGCGGGCTTCTTCGTCCAGCTCGCCGTCGGCGTGCTCTTCACCGCGGCCGGCGAGACGGTCCCGCCACGGATCGCGGGCACTGCTGTCGCGGTGGTCACCGCCGCGGGCGCCACGGGTGCCTTCACCGCGCCGCTGGTCGCCGGCGCGCTCGTCGACCGGACCGGCTCGTTTCTGCCCGCGTTCGGCTACGCCGCGCTGATCGGGGTCGCCGGACTGGTGATCGCGTTCCTCCTGCCCGAACCCCGAACGGGGTGAGCGAAGGATCGGGGTCGGGACCGAGCCCGGAGCACCCGAAGGGCTAACCCCGGGAACGGCGATTCACGACCACCATGCGCGTCGCGAGAGTACGCACGGCAGACGGTGTGGTCACGGGCGAGTACGACGGGGAACACGTCACCACCGGCGGGGAGACGTACGACCTCAACGAGCCCGACGTCGAACTGCTCGCGCCCGTCGACCCGCCGGTGTTCTACTGCGTCGGCCGCAACTACGGGTCATACATCGAGGAAAACGAGTTCGAGATACCCGAGGGCGTCTCGTTCTTCCTCAAGCCACCGGTCTCCGTCCATCCGCCGGAGGCGACCATCCCGTACCCCTCGTTCGCGGAGGGGATGACCTACGGCGGCGAGCTCGCCGCGGTGATCGGCACCGAATGCAAGGACGTCGAGCCCGGGGAGATCCCGGACGTGGTCCGGGGGTACACCATCATGAACGACGTGGACGCGAAGGACCAGCCCCGGATCACGATGCGCAAGGCGTTCGACGCGGCCGCGCCGCTCGGGCCCTGTATCGCGACCGACGTCGACCCGACCGACCTGGACGTGGAGACGCGAATCGACGGGGAACTCCGCCAGGAGGCCAACACCGGGGAGATGCACCACTCACCGGACGAGGTGGTCGCGTTCCTCTCCGAGCGGGTGACGCTCCGCCCGGACGACGTTATCGCGTTCGGAAGTCCGGCGAACCCGGGACCGTTCGAACCGGGTGCCGAGATAGAGATCACCTACGAGGGGATCGGCACCCTCCGGAACACGCTCGGGCCGCGGGACTGAGAACGGGACCCGACTACCGGAACGACGGTGGGAGGTCCTCGACGCCCAGCTCCTCGGCGAGGTCGACGAACAGGGCGACCGTCTCGGGGGCCAGCGGGATCCCCTCGGCCGCGCGCTCGGTCCGGGTCCGGTGCTCGGCCTCGCCGGGAACCAGCGCCCGGTCCCCGCGCGCGGCGTCGCCGGCCGGGACCGCCTCGGGGTACTCCGCGGCGTCGATGTAGTCGACCAGCGCCTCGATCCTCTCCCTGTTTGCCTCGACCGAGGAGAACCGCTCCGGATCGACCGCGAGGAACGCCGCCGCGTTGTTGACGATCCCGTCCGGGTCCTGCCCGGAGACGAACGCGTCGCCGAGCATCCCCGCGAACAGTTCGGCGATCATCGCCAGGCCGAACCCCTTGTACCCGGAGGTGAGCCCGCCGAGCGGGAGGAGCGCCCCCCTGCCCTCCTCGTACTCGTGTGAATCGGTGACGTACTCGCCGTTCTCGTCGACGACCCACCCCTCGGGGAGCGGCTCGTTCTCGACCGAGCGTTTCGTGACCTTCCCGTGAGCGACCTGACTCGTGGCGACGTCGAGGACGACCGGAAACTCGAGCGCGCCGAACGAGGGGGTCCCGAAGGCGATGGGATTCGTCGCGAGCCGACGGGTGGCGCTCCCCGGCGGCGCCACCAGCGGGGAGAGCCCGCCGGTATTGACCCAGGCGGCGAACACGAACCCCTGCTCGGCGGCGCGCTCGGCCCACTCGCCGATGCGGCCGAGGTGGGCGCCGTTCCGCACCCCGACCGCCGCGACGCCGTGTTCGGCCGCCCGCTCTGTCGCGGCGTCGACCGCGTGCCGGCCGACGACCTGCCCGAACGCGTGATTCCCGTCGACGCTCGCCGTCGCGCCGGTCCCCTCGACCGCCGGTTCGGCGGTCGCGTCGATCTCTCCGGCGTCGAGCATCCGTCGGTAGAGCATCGGCAGCCGGATCGTTCCGTGAGAACGGTGGCCCCTGAGGTCCGCCTCGACGAGCGACTCCGCGACCTGCCCGGCCGCCTCCTCGCTCGCGCCGTACGCCCTGACGATCTCGCGTGCGAACGGCTCCAACTCCTCCGCCGGGACGCGTTTCCGGCTCATGGCACCCCCTCACGGGGCGGGGTAAATAGGCTGGTGGTGGGGCGACGGTGGCCTGCCGGCCACGACCGTGAGCCCGCCTCCGCCCTCCCCCACACGGGTCGCTTCGCGTCCCCGTTCGGAAGAAGGTGGTCCTCGCTCCGCTCGGACCACCCTACTCCTCGGGGACGACCTTCCCGGGGTTCATGATCCCGTTCGGGTCGATCAGGTCCTTGATTCCCCGCATCAGGTCGACGCCCGCGGCGTGCTCCTGCCGCATGAACTTGCGCTTGCCGATACCGACGCCGTGTTCGCCGGTCGCGGTCCCGCCCATCTCGATGGCCGCGCTCACGATGCGGTCGTTGAGTTCGAGCGCGCGCTCGATGGCCGCGTCGTCGTCCGTGTCGACAAGCGGCGTGTAGTGGAGGTTGCCGTCGCCGGCGTGGCCGACCGCCGGACAGAAGATACCCATCGCCTCCGCCTCCGATTCGACCCGGGCGACGATCTCGGGGTACTTCGATATCGGCACGACGACGTCGCCGACCACGGCGATGTCCCAGTCCTCGCGGTAGGCCCTGGTGGCGTGGTAGACGTCGCGTCTGGCCTGCCAGATCTCGTCCATCTCGTCCTCGTCGGCGGCCTCCCAGCCGGTCGCGCCGTTGTCCTCGCAGATCCCGCGGACGAACTCGACGTCCTCGTCGATGCCCGAGTTGTCCCCGTGGAGTTCGATGATCAGCGTCGGCGACTCGGCCAGGTCGGTCCCGCTGTACTGGTTGACCATCTCGACCGTCCCCGCGTCGAGGAACTCGATGGCACCCGGCCTGGCCCCGAAGCGGATCGTATCGGAGACCGCCTGACTGGCCTCCCGGGCCGTCTCGAACGTGACGAGTGCGGCCCGCTTGTAGCGCGGGATCCCCTCGAGCGAGAGCGTCGCTTCGGTGATCACGCCGAGGGTGCCCTCGCTCCCGATGAAGAGGTCCTTCAGGCTGTAGCCGGCGGAGGTCTTGACGACGTCCCGGCCGCACTCGATCACCGTGCCGTCGGGGAGGACGACCTCGAGCCTGCGGACGTGGTCGCGGGTCTCGCCGTAGCGGACGGCGTTGAAGCCGCTCGCGTTGTTGGCGATCATCCCCCCGATGGTCGCCACGTCCCCGCTGGAGATCCCCGGAGCGAACCTGAGTCCGTGGCTCGCCAGTTCGTCGTTGAGGTCGTCGTAGACGATGCCCGGCCCGACGACGGCCTGGAGGTCGTCCGGGCGGACGGCGAGGTCGTCCATCTCGTAGGTGTTCAGGACGATACCAGCATCGACCGGGATCGGGTTCCCCTCGAGGCTCGACCCACCGCTCCAGGGCGTCACCGGGACCCCGCGGTCGTTCGCGGCCGCGAGCACTCGCGAGACCTCCCCGGTCGAGCCCGGCCAGACCACCGCGTCGGGGAGCGGCCCCTCGTGGGGGCTCGCGTCCGCCCTGAACTGCTCGCGCTGTCCCTCCGCGAAGCTCACCCGTCCCTCCTCGACGACATCCGACAGGAACCGACAGTCGTACCCCCCGGCGTCGCGCGCCTGCTCGCTCATGGGCGAGCCTCGGACGGCTTCCCGATAACGGTTGTCATACTGCCCGTCGATGGCCCCGGACCGGGGATACGAAGCTTGATTGGGACCCGGTTCGCCGACCCGGCCATGCAGACTCCGTCCCCGGATCTCCGGCTCGGCGCGAGGGAGATGGCGCCGCTCCTCGTCGGGATCGCCCCGTTCGGCCTCGTCGTCGGGGCGGCGATGGTCTCCTCGGGCCTCTCGGTCCCGCAGGCGCTCGGTATGTCCGTGCTGGTCTACGGCGGCGCCGCACAGCTCGCGGTCGTCGATCTCCTCGCCCGGGACACCCCGTTCCTCGTCGTCGCCGTCACCGGGCTCGTCGTCAACCTCCGGTTCGCCATGCTCAGCGCCTCCATCGCCTCGTACTTCCGCCGGCTCCCGACCGCGTGGCGCTGTGTCGTCGGCACGCTCCTCGTCGACGTTCTCTACGCGCGCTCGGTCACCACCTTCGAGCGCGACGCCGACGTGGACCGCCGGTGGTACTACCTCGGCGCCGGCGTCGTGACCTGGGTCGGCTGGCAGGCCGGCACCGTCGTGGGGGTCGTCCTCGGAACGGGCATCCCCGAGGGGATCCCGTTCGACTTCGTCGTCCCGCTCATCTTCATCGGCCTGCTCGTGCCCGCGATAGACGGCGCCTCGGGCCTCGCCGCCGCGACCGTCGGGGGAGGAGTGGCCGTCCTCGGCGCGGACCTCCCGCTCAACGCGGGCCTGCTCGTCGCGGCCGCCTGCGGCATCGGCGCCGGCCTCCTCGCCGACCGGAGGACCGCCTGAATGGTCTCGGCAAATCAGGACGCCCTCGTCTGGGCGCTCGTCGCCGTCGTCGGCGTCGGCACCCTCGCGTTCCGGCTCTCCTTTCTCCTCCTGTTCGAGCGGCTGGATACGGTTCCGCCGCGCCTCGAACGCGCGCTCTCGTTCGTCCCGCCGGCGGTGTTCGCGGCTATCGCCCTCCCCGCGGTACTCCCGCTGGACGCCGTCCTCTCGCTCTCGCCCGATCTAGACAGACTCCTCGCGGCCATCGTCGCCGCCGTCGTCGCCCGCCGGACCGAGAACCTCGTCGCGACCATCGCCGTCGGGATGGCCGTCCTCCTGATCGTTCGGGCGATCTAACGACTATATCGAACTGTAGCCGCCGTCGACGTAGAGCAGTTCGCCGGTGACGTACGCCGCCTCGTCGCTGGCGAGGAACAGCGCCGCCCCGGCGACGTCCGAGGGGTACCCCGCCCGCCCGAGCGGGATGGGTTTGCTCCCCTCGTCCGCGGCGACCAGCCGCGCCTTCTCCTCGGCGCCGATACCGCCGAACTCGGTGGCGATCCGGCCCGGTGCGAGCGCGTTCACCCGTATCTCGGGGGCGAGGTCGACCGCCGCCCCCTTCGTGATCATCCGTATCGCCCCCTTCGTCGACTCGTAGGCGACCTGCCCCGGCTTGGACTGCGTCGAACTGATCGAGGCCATGTTGAGGACGACGCCACCCTCGCCGCGCTCCACCATCGCGTCGGCCGCCGCCTGGGTCCCGAAGAACGTCCCCCTTACGTTCACCGAGTGGATGCGGTCGAACTCGTCGGGGGGGACCTCCCGTATCGTCCCCGAGACGTGGACTCCAGCGTTGTTCACCATCACGTCGAGGCCACCGAGCTCCTCGGTACGGGCGACTGCCTCCCGAAGCGCCCCGGTGTCGGTCACGTCGGTCTCGACGAACGCGGCGTCGCTACCCGCCTCCTCGACGAGCTCGTGGGTCGGGACCGTTTCGCCCTCGTCGCGAGGCGTCTCGCGGACGTCGGCGACGACGACTGCCGCCCCCGCCTCGCCGAACCGGCGGGCGATCTCGCGGCCGATACCCGAGGCGGCACCCGTCACGAGGACGGTCTCTCCGTCGAAGTCGAAGGTGGCACGTCCCATGCACCGGGCTGACACGCCGGCGTCATAGCTCTTGGCCGCCACACCCTCCTGACACTACCCGAGCCGCCCCCTCTGCCGTAGGTTCAAGTACGAACACGGGACCACCCATCCCGTGACCTGACCGTCGCCACGGGACGGGTCGCGGGAGCGCGGTGAGTCGTCCCGTGGGAGCCCTCACCCACCGCCTGTTCGATATCCCGCCGCCGGGCCGAGCGTTTATCACCTCCGCCCGGGAGGTCGGCCCGTGACTCACGACATCGCGCTACTCCCCGGGGACGGCATCGGACCCGAGGTGGTCGACGCCACGGTTCCCCAGATCCGGAAGCTCGGCGAACGTCACGGTTTCGAGGTCGAATTCACCCGCTACGACTGGGGGAGCGACCGCTACGTCGAGCGCGGCGAGATGATCCCCGAGGACGCCCCCGACCGACTCCGCCCGCACGACGCGATCCTGCTCGGTGCGATGGGCGACCCGCGGGTTCCCGACCACGTCAGTTCGACGGAGGGCCACCTCGTCATCCGCAAGGCGTTCGACCACTACGTCAACCTCCGCCCGGCCCGACTCTACGAGGGGGCGCCGACTCCGCTCGCGGGCTACGAGGGGGGCGACATCGACGTCCTGTGGTACCGCGAGAACACCGAGGGCGAGTACGTCGACATCGGTGGTCGGCTCGCCCGCGGCGGTCGGACGGAGATGGCGCTCCAGACGGCGGTGTTCACCCACGACGGCGT
>JBEPXB010000068.1:0-8641 GCA_041642135.1 Halobacteriales archaeon
GAGTACGACTCCTACGAGGACGGGCTCGCTGCCCGCGGGGAGTCGAACCCGCTGAACCGCATCGGCGACCCGATGGAACTGGGCAACACCGTCGCGTTCCTCTGCTCGCCCGAGTCCGGCTATATAAATGGCCAGTCGATCGTCATCGACGGCGGCCTGGGTCGGTCGAACCTGTAGCCGTCCTACCGCCCCCGGAGGTCGGCGACCAGCGGCCGCGCGTCGAGCACGACGAGGAACAGCGCGAGTCCGAGCACCGCCGGATAGCGAACGAACCCCGACTCGACGACCGTCGGGAGGTCGACGACGGCGAGCAGTACACCGACCCCGCCGAGCTGGAAGGCCAGCCGTGCGAGACGAGCCCGGCGCGAGTCCGTCGAGAGCCACGGGTAGGCGAGGGTGCTCCCGACGGCGATGGTCGCCGCCACCTCGAGCCACGGGAACGGATCCATCCGGAGCGAGAGCCACACGGTCCCGTAGGCGACCCACATGAACGTGGCGTTGAGGAGGGTCGACCGGGTCAGGTAGACGCGGTAGCTGCCGACGACGCCGAGCGTCGTCCCGCCGAGCGTCGGCCACCGGAGGCCGAACCGGTCCAGTCCGACCCGGAGGAGCCCGAGCCGGCCCGCCGCGATGACCAGCGGGACGAAGACCATCCCCACGACGGTCGCGTCGACGATCTCGAGCCGGCGGACGGGCGCGAGGAACGCCATCCAGAGCGCGGGGAGCCCGAGGAACAGCGACTGCCCGAGCCCGTAGTAGAAGACGGCGCTGAGCCACGCCACGGGATCGCGGCCGGAGTCCTCCTCCCGGGGCCGAAGCTGGCGTTCGTCGTCACCGAACTCCGGGCGCGACATCGCCGCGACGTAGGGGGTGGGGTCCCAAAAATCCCGGTGGGTGCGGTCGCGAGACCGCCCGACCGCCGGCGTTCGGCTCCGGTACAGGTCGACAGGACTTTGCGGCCGCTCGGCGGAGGGGTCCCCATGTTCGACTCCCGCCGACTCCGGACCGCCCTCGCGGTCGACGCCGTCGCCACCGCCCTCGCCGGGCTCCTCGTGTACACGCGGCCGGGCCTGCTGGGTTCGCTCACCCCCCGGCGGTCGTGGCTCGACCCGCTCCGGGATGCCCGGACCGCCAAGGGGATCGGCATCGCCGTGGCCGTCTTCGGCGCCGGCAAGGGACTGCTGTACGCCCTCGCCCTCGCCCGGTACGGCTCCGCTCGCGCCGTCCCGGCCGACGACGACCGGTCAGACTGACCCGCCCACGGGATCGCCGCTCCCGACCCGCTCCGGACCTCCAGCGGACGAGGACTCGCCGTCCGCGTCCCCTCCCCTGACGACGTCGGCCATCCCTACGGTGTCCGCCCGGGCCGCGATATCGGTCACCTCGGTCGGGACCACGCCACCGATCTTCCCGTACCGCTCGAACGGGATCCCCTCCCGGTCGAGCACCGCGAGTGTCGTCGCCACGCCCGTCCGGTAGTCGGGTCGTCCGTAGTGGTCCCCGCCGGCGGTCACCGACGGCTCCCAGTGGCCGTAGACGTCGACCGTGTTCCCCGAACCGAACAGCCGGACGTGGAGCTGGTGGTCGGCGTCGACCGACGACCGCAGCGCCCAGGAGGAGTGCTCGTACTCCCGGCCGTCCCGCTCGCGGTACTCGAGGTACGCCGTGGGGTTCCGGTGAAACCCCGCCCCGACGAGCCGACGCTCGACCCACTCGCACGGGTCGGTCCCGGTCGGTGGCTCGACCGTCCCCACGTAGCCGGCGGCCTCGTCGGCCGCCGAGACGGCGTCGTCGAGCACCAGCCGCGTGAACGCCCGGAACCGCGGGTCGGTCCCGAGCCGCCGCCGGGTCCGGTCCACCCAGCCGTGGGCCGCCCAGTCGACCCGGTCGCCGGCCCACGCGGCCGGCCGGAACACCGCCCGCTGGAGGGCTCGCTCCAGCCGTTGAGGCATGGGCGTGAACCCGACGAGGGTCACGGCGACGAACGCCGCGGTGTAGAGGAGTACGCAGGCGCACCCCCGGATGGTCGGTGTCCGACCCGAGCGTCGCGGCTCTCGCTCTCGGCTCCCGTGGCGGGTCTGCACGGGGGACGACACCGTTCGACCCGGTATCTGTCTTGTGGTCCCCGTGTGACGGCCGTCGGACGGGGATCGCCCAGCCCCGTCGAACACGGGTCGGTCACTCCGCCCGGCGAAGCCGCTCGCGCCCGGGGAGGGACCGCCGAAACGCCCGTCGCAGGTACACGAGCGACTCGACCGCTCCCCACCCCGTGGCCACGACCAGCCCGCCGACGAGCGACGCGAAGTCCCACGAGTCCAGCCACGCGGGCTGGAGCCACGGTCCGACGTGCGACCACGCCCGGGCCACGGCGGTCCCGGGCCCCTCGACCGGCGTCCCCGTCACCGCGACCGCGAGCCAGGCCGCGAACGACCGCTCGCGCGGCGCGTCCACGTCGCCCGCCGACCCCCGGACCTCGTGGTGGCCCGCCACCCCGAGGTCGCGCATCGTCGGCCCGCTCGATCCGTCGCCGTGAGCGACCCGCTCGGCGTCGTAGGGTCCCCACGTCGCGTAGTACTCCCAGACGATCCGGCCCCGCGGGGTGACCTCGATCACCCGGTGGTTCATCGAGTCGACGACCAGCGTGTTCCCGTTCGGGAGCCGGTCGGCGTCCCGCGGCCACGAGAGCGTCCGGGAACTCCCGACCGACCACGTCCGCGTCCACTCGCCGTCGACCCTGGTGTACTCGACGACCCGGTCGTTCTCGCTGTCGGCGACGAGCACCGTCGGCTCGCCCGCCTCGGTGACGAGGTGATCGGGGTTGTGCGGCTCGTTCAGGACCCGGTGTTCGCCGTCGGCGCCGAGCCGCCACTCGATCCGCCCTGTCGAGCGGTTCACCAGGAGCACCTGGTCGAAGTTCCGCGGTGATACCAGCAGCCCGTGCTCGCCGACCGGGTCGACGTCGTTCACGTGCGACCACCCCTTCGAGACCCCGCCGTCGAGGTCCGTCGGGAGGTGCTCGCGGAACCGCCACTCCCACGTTATCGTGTTCCGGGTCCTGTCGTAGACGAACACCCGATCGTCGCTCGTCCGACCGTTCCACCCGTCCTTGTCCGCGACCACGAGGTGGGTGTCGTTGAGCGCGTCGACGTCGTGGGTGTCCGCCATCGGGAGCGTCTCGACCCAGACGCGCTCGCGGGTGTCGGGGTCGAGTTCGAAGACGATGGTGTGGGTGGCGTTCGTCGAGACGACGAGGAGGTTCCCGTTCGACAGGGGATCGACGTCGTAGAACCACCGCGCCCCGACCGACTCGCCGTCGAGGACCCACTCGGTCCCGGCCCGCGGACCGGCGGAGACGAGCCGTGCGGGCTTCTTCGCCGACCCTCGTCCCTCGAAGTGGAACCCCTGGACTCCGACGACGGTCGAGCCCTCGGCGGCCGACCGGACCACGCCCCGGGAGAGCTCGCCGGGCTCGTTCGACCCGCCGGAGAGCGCCGCCGAAGTCGCCGGAGCCAGCAGCGAGCACACGACGAGCAGGGCGAGACCGCGGACGAGCCACCGGCGGGGCGGCCGGGTCGGTCGGGTCAGTCCCACCCCGCTCACCCGGCGTGGCCGGATGCCGTCGGGCCGTGATCGGATGCTGTCGGACCGGGGTCGTCTGTCTGCACGGAACCGCGTTCGACTCGGGTCCACTTCAGCGCGTCGTCGGGGGGACGGTTCCGAGGCGAGGACCGGTGGTAAGCTACCCACGACTGAAGTCGTGGGGGTCCGCCTCGAACTATGTCTGACAGAGGGAGGCAGCGACAGAGCCATGATACCACCGACCGGACCCCGGGTCATGTCCGCCGCCGAGGAGATGGAAGCCCGACTCCGGGAGGACGGGATCCGGAACGTCGTCCTCGAGTTCGCCGATATAAACGGCGTCTCGCGGTCGAAACAGGTCTCGACGGACTACTTCCTGCGCTCGTGGCGGGAGGGGTTCTCCATCCCCGTCGCCATCCTCGCGTGTACGCCCCTGACCGTCCCCGCCGAGGGGTCGGGGATCGCCGAGGCGATCAACTACGCCGACGGCCACCTCCACCCCGTCCCGTCGACGCTCAAGCCCGTCCCGTGGCGCGACCGGACCGTGCGGGTCCTCTGCGAGTTCACTCGCGACGGCGAGCCCGTGGGATGTGATCCCCGGCACGTCCTCGACCGGGCGCTCTCCGGCCTCGGCGTCGATCTCGAGTTCGCCGTCGGGAGCGAGCTGGAGTTCTACCTCTTCGACCCGGACGGCGATGGAGGCTGGACTCCGCGAACGTCGCACGAACACGAGTGCGTGACGTGGGCGATGGAGGAGGCCGACGGCTTCTACGCACGGTTGGCCGACTGGGCCGAAGAGTACGGGATCCCGCTCGACCTGTTCATGCACGAGTACGGTAGCGGCCAGTTCGAGGCGCTGTTCGACTACGGCTCGCCTCGCGAGGGGGCCGACCTCGCGTTCGACTACAAGCGGCTCGTGAAGGCGACCGCCCGCTCGCGCGACCAGCGGGCGACGTTCATGGCCAAACCGATCGCCGACCAGTCCGGCAGCGGCTACCACCTCCACGTCAGCGGATGGGACGGCGAGGCGAACGCGTTCGCGGGCGCGGACGGCCGGCTTTCCGAGACCGGGCGGCAGTTCGTCGGTGGCGTGCTCGAACACGCCGACGCGCTCGTCGCCCTCCAGTGTCCCAGCATCAACGCCTACAAGCGATTCGAACCGGGCGGGTTCGTCCCCTCCACCGCCTCGTGGGGCTACGACAACCGGATGGCCGGCGTCCGGATACCGATCGACGAACCGCGGATCGAGGTGCGCCTCGGGAGCGCCGACGCCAACCCCTACGTCGTGATCGCCAGCACGCTCGTCGCCGGCGCACACGGTATCCGAGAGGGGATCGACCCCGGGGAACCGGTCGACGACCGCGACCCGGCCGGCGACCGACCGGCGCTCGAGCGGACGCCCGAACTCGCGCTCCGGGCCCTGGAGGACGACGACGTCCTCGTCGGGGCGCTCGGCGAGGCGTTCGTCCGGGCCTACACGGCCGTCCGCAGGCAGGGGATACAGGACTTCTACGACAGGGTCACCGACTACGAGTTCGAGACCTTCGGGGAGATGTACTGACCGTCCCCGGGCGGCCAGGTGTCCGCGCGGTCCGCATGGCGTCGCCGACGGGCGTGACGCCGTACCCGGCTCAGTAGTCCGCGTAGTTCATCATCACGGCCTTGACCTGCGTCATCGACTCGAGGTGCCACTTGCTGCCGTACCGCCCGCCCGAACCGCTCTCGTTGTAGCCGCCGAACGGCAGCAGCCGCTCCCAGTAGTTGTTCGTCTCGTTGACGAAGACCCCGCCGGCCTTCAGCCGGTTGGCGGCGTCGTGTGCCCGCTCCAGCGAGTCCGTGAATATCGCGGCCTGCAGTCCGTAGCGCGATCGGTTGGCGATATCGATCGCCTCCTCGTAGTCGGCGGCGCGGATCACCGGCGTCACGGGGCCGAACGTCTCCTCGCGGGCCACCTCCATCTCCTCGGTCACGCCGTCGAGCACCGTCGGCTCGAAGAACAGTCCGTCCGTACCGCCGCCGGTTCGGAGCGTCGCCCCGCGCGAGACGGCGTCCTCGACGTGCTCGACCGCTTTGGACTGAATGCGCTCCGAGATCATCGGCCCGACGTCGGTCTCCTCGTCGAACGGGTCGCCCAGTTTCACCCGCTCGCTCCGTTCGACGACGGCGTCGACGAGCGCGTCGTGGACGCTCTCGGTCGTGATCACCCGCTCGGTGCCACAGCAGACCTGCCCGGCGTTGAACGTGCTCCCGACGACGATGCTCTCGGCGGCGTGCTCGACGTCCGCGTCGTCCAGCACGAGGATCGGGTCCTTCCCGCCCATCTCGAGCAGGCACTGGGCGTTGCGCCCGGCGGCGACCCTCGCGATCTCCTGGCCGACCTCCGTCGAGCCGGTGAACGCGATGAGCCTGACGTCCCGCTCGCCCACGAGCGACGCGCCCGTCTCGCCCGCACCGGTGATCAGGTTGAACGCGCCGTCGGGGATCGAGGACCCCTCGAACGCACGGGCGATGTGGTAGGCCGTCAGCGGCGTCTCCTCGGCGGGTTTGAACACGACGGGGTTGGCGGTCGCGATAGCGGAGTAAATACTCCCGCCCGGCACCTCGAGCGGGAAGTTCCACGGGCTGATGACCGCACAGACCCCGTACGGTTCGCGCTGTGTGTACGCGAAGCGGTTCCGGAACTCCGAGGGGACGACGTCGCCGAACAGCCGGATGGCGTCGTGGGCGTAGTCCTCGCTCGACTCGATGACGTACTCGGTCTCCTCGTAGGACTCGTGGAGCGCCTTCCCCTCCTCGCGCGTTATCCCCTCGGCGATCTCGTCCTCGTGGGCCTCGAAGTATTCGGTTACTTCCTCGAGGACCGCGGCCCGCTCGAACGCCGTCATCGACTCCAGTTCCCGCTGGGCGTCCCGGGCCGCCGCGACGGCCTCGCGGACGTCCCGCTCGTTCGCCGCCGGCACGGTGTCGAGGGTCTCGCCGTCGACGGGCGAGACGACGTCGATACCCTCCGAGGCGTGGCTGTCGACCCACTCGCCGCCGATGTAGAGCTGTCGCATGGGTACGCTCACCACTCGGCGGCCGGGGCAAAAATATTCCGGGAAGTCGGGGATTCAAACGAAGATCCTTCGACGGCGGTCGGGGCGAACGGCTCGTCTCGCCCTACGCGGCGTGCTCGGCGAAGTCCGCCATGTCGAGCCGCTCGAGGGTCCCCTCGGTCGGGACACCCTCGTCGGTCCACCCCCGCAGTTCGTAGTACTCGTCGAGCATCCCCTCGAAGCCCTCCTCGCTGATCGCGTTCCCGTCGGCCGGGCCGCCGGCCTCCAGGGGTTCGGTCATCCGTGCGGGGAGCGAGTCGTCTTCGCGAGTGAAGCCCTCGCGGACGTTGAACAGCCGGGTGAGGTTCCACGCTCGCTCGCCGACGACCTCCAGGTCCTCGGGCGCGAGGTCGTATCCCAGGGCGTTCAGCCACTCCGCGGAGCGCTCGTAGTCGTACCCGGTGAAGTCACACGTGACCATGCTGAACAGGAGCGCGTTCTCGTCCTGGTCGTCGACGACGGCCTCGGCGTGGCCCTCGAAGTCGTACGGCTCGCGGTCGCCGCCCATCGCGTCGGTGGCGATCGGCCACGCCCGCTGGTGACAGCCCCCGCGGTCGGCGGTGGCGTACGCGAGCGCCATGCTGAACGACGCCCGCGGCTCGTATGCCGGCAGTTCCATCCCCTTCACCTCGACGGCGGCTTCGCGGGCCTCGGGGTGGCCGTCACACAGCACCTCGGCGGCGCCGGCGGTCCCCTCCGCGAGGCCGTCGCCGATCCCCTCGCGGTGGGCGATCATCTCGATCACCTCGGCGGCGGCCTCGCCGTCCCCCCACGAGATGTCGTACTCCACGTGGCCGGCTTCGACCACCTCCATCAGCCACGAGAGGACGTTCCCGAGCGAGATGGTGTCCATCCCGAGCGTGTCGGCGAGGTTCGCCAGCGCCGTCACCGACTTCACGTCCGTGATGTCCGTGTTCGCGCCCATCATCCCGATCGTCTCGTACTCCGGGCCCCAGTCGACCGAGGCGTCGTCGAACGGCCCGTCGCTACCACCGCTGCCGTTCCCGCCGCCGTCCGTGTCCACCCCCGAGAAGTCGACCACGTGCCCGCAGGCGACCGGACAGCCGTGACAGGAGTCCGTCCCGACGTGGCCCACCGAGAACGCGTCGATGTTCAGGGAGTCGACGTCCTCGATGGTCCCTCGCGTCCAGTTGTGCGAGGGGATGGCACCGAGCTCCTGGGTCCAGTCGACGATCAGTTGCGTGCCGCCCTCGCGGGCCCACTCGATGTCCTTGCTCGTGCCGAGCCGCTGGGTGTGCTCGACCCGGAGGTCCTGGATGTCGGGGGTCTTCGGCGGCTTCGAGGCCGTCGCCACCACCGCCTTCAGGTTCTTCGAGCCCATCACCGCCCCCACGCCGCCGCGGCCGGCGTGGTGGGTCCCCTCGTCGCTCGTGATGGTCGCGAACCGCACGCGGTTCTCGCCCGCCGGCCCGATCGCCGCCGTCTTCGTGTTCTTGTCGGGGAACTGCCGTGCCGTTTCCTTGGTATCGAGGCCCCAGAGGTCGCTCGCGTCCTCCAGCGTGATGTCGTCCTCGGTGACGTGGAGGTAGACCGGTTCGTCGGCCTTCCCCTCGAAGATCACGCCGAGGTAGCTCGGGAGCGCGAACCGCATCCGTGCGGGGAAGTGCCCGCCGGAGTACGAGTCGACGAACGTCCCCGTCAGCGGGGATTTCGTGACCGCCGCGTACCGCGACGTGCCGGGTGCGAACCCGGAGAGCGGCCCGAACGCGAACAGCAGGACGTTCTCGGGCGAGAGCGGATCCACACCGGGGTCGAGTTCGTCGAGCAGCAGCGCCGCCCCGAGCCCCTTCCCCGAGACGAACCGGTCCCGGTAGTCCTCGGGGACCTCCTCGGTCCGGACGGTGCCCTCGCTCAGGTCGACCCGGAGGAGGTGTCGGAGCTCGCTCACCTCGTCGGACCGCACGACTGACTGTGACATACTTGGGGGGTTTCGAACCGACCGACAT
>JBEPXB010000069.1:0-8601 GCA_041642135.1 Halobacteriales archaeon
ACCACATGCTCCGGGCGGGGGCGCTCCTCGACGTTGTCGTCGTGCTCCTCACGACGGGCATGGCGTACCTCCTCGTCCGGACCCTCTGGCCGGTCGTCCTCGGGTGAGCGACCGGGAACGTGCGAGCCCGAGCGCGAGCCGTGCGACGTGGGACGGGAGGAGTCACTCGACGGGGCTGGCGCGGAACTCGACGCCCGCCGCGAGGCTTCCCGTTCGACCGGTGGTGCCTCGTGCTCGGCACACGAGACCGCGACACGTCCCTCGGCGGCGGGCGGACCAGCCATCTATTAGGCCGCGCCGGTCACACCCCGAACCATGGTCCCGGTCCGCCGGCTCGTCGTCGACGTACTGAAACCCCACGACCCACCCCTCCTCGAGTTCGCGAGGCGCGTCGGCGACGCGGAAGGCGTCGAGGGGGTTAGCGCCTCGCTCATCGAGCTGGACAACGAGGTCCAGAACGTCAAGCTCACGTTCGAGGGCGAGGCGCTGGCGTTCGAGGAGATCGAGGCGGCGGTCGAGCGGCTGGGCGGGACCGTCCACTCCGTCGACCAGGTCGCCTGCGGCGAGCGCGTCGTCGAGGACCACCCGACCCACCAGGACCGCTGAGGACCGCACCCGTGTCCTCGACCCGCGAGTACCTGGCGCGCCTGCTCGGACGTGAGGACGTCCGTTCGATCGCCCGCCGATACTTCGTCTCCAACGGGTTCGACGGGACGCTCACGAGCATCGGCGTCGTCGTCGGCGCGGTGCTCTCGGGGGTGCCTGACGGGCTGACGGTCGTCAAGATCGGGCTCGGCGCCGCGGTCGGGCTGACGACCTCGGCGGTCTGGAGCGTCTGGGAGATAGAGCGGGCCGAGACGAAGGCGGAGATCCTGCGGCTCCAGAAGGCCATGCTCACTGACCTCGACGACACGCGGATCCAGCGGGACCGCTCGGGCGCGCGGCTGTTCCACGCGGTCATGAGCGGGCTCGGGCCGCTCGTCGGCATCCTCGTCCCGCTGACGCCGTTCCTGTTCGAAGGGGGCCTCCTCACGATGGTCGAGGCCGCGCTGGTCTCGGTCGGGCTCGGCGTCGGCGTGCTGGGGACGTTCGGCGCCTACATGGGGTCGATCTCCGGCCAGCGGTGGTACGTCGCGGCAGCGCGAATGGCGCTCGCCGGGCTCGTTGTCGCAGTCATCAACGTGCTGCTGCCCGGGTAGCGAGAAGTAGCGGTGGCATGAGACGGAGGAATCGACGCTCGGCTCGAACGACGGAGCCGTCCCGCCGCTCAGTTCGCTGCGGGCGCCATCTCCGCCTCCTCGTCGTACTTCTCGCGGAACTCCGCGATGAGCTGGCCCATCTTCGCGTACCAGTCGTTGAGCATCCGCTGCATGTCGTCGGCGACCCGATCCGGGTCCGACGGCCGGTAGACGTGGTAGTAGCCGCCCTGGTCGTAGTTGACCTGCTCCTTCTGGATGAAGCCGGACTGGAGGAGCCGCTGGACGGAGCGGTACGCCGTCGAGCGCTCCCGGTCGATCCGTTCGGCTATCTCGTCGACGGTCAGCGGCTCGCCCGCCGCCACGACGACGCCGAAACACTCCCGGTCCAGTTCCTTGAGTCCGTGGATGCACTCCAGCAGCCCCTCGCACTCCATGTCCTGCTGGAGATACTCGCTCATCGAGTCGGCCATCGTGTTACCGGCGTTACGGGCCACTCGTTTAAAAGACTTGTGCGTTTACTGCACAACCGCACGACGTACGGGAGGCCGGTCATAGGGACGGTTGTAGTCGTTTACCGGTGATCGCCGATCCCGTCCGAGCGATCACCGGTACATCGTTACAACCGACCCTATCAGTCCGCCCCGGGACCCGGTGACGGCCCGTCCTCCCGCTGGCGGATGGCTGTCAGGCTGCTGTACACCACCGCGCCGCTCACCAGCAGCGCCGCACCGATGATGAGGACGAAGCTGACGGTGTTCAACACCGGGATCCCGAACGACTCGCCGATCTGCCGGAAGGCGACCGCGACCGCCCCACCGAGGAGCATCAGGCCGAAGTAGATCTTGATCCCCTCCTCGTCGACGATGCTCGTCGCGGCCGACCCGAGCTGTGCGCCGAGCGCGCTCCCGGCGAGCAGCGGGGCGACGATGCTCAGGTCGACCCCGCCGGACTGTGCGTAGAGGAACGAACCGATGCCGCCCGAGAAGACGATCTCGAAGAGGTCGGTCCCCACCGCGATCGGGACCGGGACGCCGATGAGGTAGAACAGCGCGGGCATCCGGATGAACCCGCCACCGACGCCGAGGAACCCCGACAGGAGGCCGGTAGCGAACGCGACCGCCAGCACCATCCACAGCGACACCTGGATGCCCCCCCGGAGCGCGAGCATCGGCGGGACCCGATAGGACTGGATCTTCTTCGCGATCTCGGGGATGTCGTCGGCGTCGACCTCCGCGTCCGCATCGACGTCGTGGTCGATCCCACCGCCGCTCTCGCCCTTGAGCGCCTCGTAGGTGACGAACGCGCCGATCCCGCCCAGAAGGAGGACGTAGGTGACGCTGATGATCCCGCCGGCCAGGCCGAGTTCCTCGAGGTGGAGGACGATCTCCTTGCCGACTTCGATCCCGAGGGTCGTCCCGATTATCATCGAGACGCCGAGTTTGTAGTCGACCTGCCCGAGGTTCCGGTGCTTTATCGTCGCGATGACGGACGTCCCGAAGACGAACGCGAGGCCGCTCCCGACGGCGACCCGCGACGGGTAGCCCATCACGAGCAGGATCGGAGTGACCAGGAACGACCCGCCCATCCCGAAGAACCCGAAGAGGATCCCGATGAGCAGGCCGAACCCGACGAACAGCGCGATCATCGTGATCCCGACGCCGAGTATCTCCATCGTCACGCCTCTATGAACCTCCTGAACCAGGGTGCGGTTATCCGGGTCAGCACCGAGTAGCCGACGTGGAGGGCGATCGCCTCGACGAGGACGACCCCGATGAGGGCCGCGGCCTGCGCGTTACCGGAGAGGGACTCTATGCCGAACATTCTCTGTCGTCTACCGCGTTCCGATCGGGTTGTGTACGATCCATACTTTTCTGCTCGGTCAACCCTACCCGGTTCTGGGACTTAACGGTTTTGGACTGTTCGTACAATACTATATCCCCCTCGGATAGCGGTGGGGTACCGATGTATTTCTGTAAGTTATCGATGCGCCGACGACGTGCGGGACGGACGGCACCAGCCGCCGACCCGCGCCGCCGTGGCGGCCCTGCCGTCGTGGGTCGAATCGTCACTCCGGGCCGTACACCGGGGCCCGGTTCGTGGGGCATCCGTCCGACGGGCCGATACGGGCGACGATGCCGGGGATCCCGGACGGAGCCCCCTGTGACGCGGGTCCCTCCAGGAAGCCGGTCGAGGGACACCGAGGACGAGGACGGGTTCGGTCTGGAAGCCGCGGGAGAACCGGGGACCGGCCGCGCCGGGCGGTCGCGTCGCCTACCGGGGTGTTCCCGGGCGTGATACGGTCGTGCGTAACTGTTCTCAGCGACCTTCGGGACGATCGGCGTTTCGAGACCGATACGGCGGACTCGTATCCACGAGTCGGTAACGAATTACGCACGACCGTATGAAGGGGTCAGGAATCGAACGGACCGGCGATCGGTTCGAGGGGTCGAGAGGTCAGTCGGCGGTGACGGCGTCGGCCGCCACGTCGTCGCGGAGCGACCGCCAGTAGCCCTGCGCGTAGGCGCCCAGGAACATCCCGGCGATCGCCCAGAGGATGGGCCAGTTGCCGATCCCGAGGCTGGCGTAGGCCGCCCCGGGACAGATACCCGAGAGCCCCCAGCCGACCCCGAAGACGACACCCCCGACCAGCACGTTCCGGTCGAACGACTTGAGCCGGCGCCGGTAGACGTCGCCGGTCAGGGGCGCGCTATTGCGTAGCCGTGGGATGATCACGAATCCAAGCCCCGACACGACGGCCGCTCCGCCCATCACGAACAGCAGGCCGAGGTCCTCGAACTGGAGGAAGTTCAGCACGACCTCGGGCCGGGCCATGTGGCTGAACGCGAGCCCGAAGCCGAACACCAGCCCACCCAGGAGGACGACCGGCACGAACAGCGGGTGGCGCTCGCCGCCGCCGGTCACGGTACCACCCCCAGCGCCCGGACCAGCTGGGCGGTCCCGATAGCGACGGCCATGAACGTGACCACGTTCGCGATCGAGGTTTTCGAACCGGATCCGACGCCACAGACACCGTGTC
Source organism: Halobacteriales archaeon (assembly GCA_041642135.1). Taxonomy (GTDB): domain Archaea; phylum Halobacteriota; class Halobacteria; order Halobacteriales; family Haloarculaceae; genus Salinirubellus. The sequence goes on from JBEPXB010000069.1 coordinate 4,237, forward strand.
CGGAAGTACAACCCTTGCCGAGGCGGGTACCGATCCCGACGAGGACGCCCCCGCCGAGCAGCCGCCACCACTGGACGTCCGTGGTCCAGCCGCCGGCGCCGAGGGTGAGCGCGTAGACGGCCGCCCCGCCGACGATACCGAGGGTGAAGACCACCCGCCAGTCGCGGGAGGCGAGGTAGTCGGGTCTGTTGAACTGCGGGAGCCCCGAGACGTACGACAGCGTCGACTCGAGGAACGTGCTCGCGCCCGCGCTGATGCCGGTCCCGGCGTAGATGACGACCGCGCCGAGACCGACGAGCACTCCACCGACGGCGTACTGGAGGATCCCGTTCGGGAAGAACGGGGCGAGCAGTTCTACGATGCCGACCATCTCAGTGCGTCAGCGCGTCCTGGCTGGCGGCGCAGTTGTTCGGCCCGAGCTCGAGTTCGAACGCCTCCTCGTCGTCGGCGTCCTCCTGTCCGAGGTTGATGCCGATGATCTCCTCGTAGTTCGCTGGCCGCGGTGGCATATCCGAGAGGACCAGTTCGACGAACTCGTCCTCGTCCATCGAGAGCGCGTCCATACGCTCGACGAGTTCGCCGAGGGTGGCCGTGTAGGTCCCGTCCTCGGCGGGTTCGGCGGCGTCGCTGAAGTGTGCGCCACCGACGACCACGTCGTCGTCGAGCGCCAGCACGCGCTCTTGGAGCGACCGGTAGAGGGTCCGGGCGGCCTCGGGCGCCCCGTCGTCGCCCTCCTCGAGGTCCGGGCGGGCGACGCTCTCGGTGAATAGCCCGTCGCCGGTCAGGAGGACGGCATCGTCGACGAGGTAGGAGGTCATCCCGGAGGTGTGCCCGGGCGTGTAGACCGTCTCGATCCCCACGTCACCGACCGCGAAGACGTCGCCGTCGGCCGCCGTCGTCAACTCGTCCGCGTAGGTGACCCCGCGGTCGACCGCCTCGGCCGGGACCACACCCTCGACGCCACGAGCGTCGAGTTCGCGCACCCCCGAGAGGTGGTCGGCGTGGACGTGCGTGTCGAGCGCGTAGACGAGGTCGGCGCCCATCGACTCCGCATCACGGAGGTACCGGTCGGCGAACGCCCGGAGGGGGTCGACGACCGCCGCCTCCCGACCGTCCTCGCCCGACGTCCCGGAGACGATCATGTACGAGAGACAGCCGCTGGAGGGCCGCTGGTACTGGAGCACCGTCGCGTCCGTGTCCGCGTCGACCTCGTGGGACTCGTAGATGCTCGCCCAGCCGTTCATCCCCTCCTCGAGGTTGACGGCGTCGACGCCCGCCTCTTTCAGGAGCCCGGCGACGTACTCGCTCGCGCCGCCCTTCGCACACACGACGACCAGCGGGTGGTCCTCGCTCTCGGGGAGCGCCTCGAGGTGCTCGTCCTCGACCCCCTCCAGCACCTCGTAGTAGGGGACGTTGACGGTCTCGACGCTCTCGCCCTCGATCCGCCATTCGGCGTACTCGCCCTCTGCACGCACGTCCAGGATGGCCACGTCGTCTTCCTCGTCGATCCAACTCTTGAGCGTCTCCGGTTCGACCGCTTCGACGGCCACGTCCGGTTCTGGGAACGCTGTCTCGCTCATGCTTCGTTCGCCGGTAACGGACGGTTCGACATAAGCGTTTGCATAGAAGTTCCCAATATTCACAATACTATCGGGACCAACCGAACCCGCTGTCACATATTCTCGGAGGCTTCGATCGAAGTACATTATCGAACTACTCCTACGGAATATCGCCACTCGAACGGTGGTGTTGTCGTCCGAGCGACCCACACAGGTACGCGTACGAAAGCCGTCGTCGGTATTGTATCGAACTCGCAAAGATCGAAGTGCTTTTAATGCCGTACCCAGTATTGCGCTACAAGTCCAATACGGAACAGGACTGATCCGCAATGAGCATGGAAATCGACGTTACGGAGACGCTCGACGTGAAGGGACTGAACTGCCCGATGCCGGTCGTGAAGACCAAGGGGGCGATCGACGACCTCGGAGTCGGCGAGGTGCTCGAGGTGATCGCGACCGACTCGGGGAGCATGAGCGACATCGAGGGCTGGGCCGACTCGACGCCCGGTGTCGAACTCCTGGCCCAGAAGGAGGGCGACGGCGTGTTCAAGCACTACGTCGAGAGGACCGAGTGACGATGAGTACGGACACGTCCGGTCGGGAGGGATCGACCGAGGTCGAGTCCGGAACCGCCGACCCGACCGACCTCCGCGCGCAGGTCGAGGAGCTCCAGCAGCAGGTCGCCGAGCTGAAAGCCGAGACGGCCGACGACGGGAAGTCGATGGTGATCGTCGCGACGAAGGGCACCCTCGACATGGCCTACCCGCCGCTCATCCTCGCGAGCACCGCCGCGGCGTTCGGCTGGGACGTCACCGTGTTCTACACGTTCTGGGGGCTCGACGTCCTCCACGAGGAGCGCTCGCAGAACCTCAAGCTGAGCGCGGTCGGGAACCCCAGTATGCCGATGCCGAACGCCGTCGCCGCGCTCCCGGGGATGGACAGCGTGGCCACGCGGATGATGCGAAAACGCATCGACGACAACGGGACGGCCAGTATCGAAGAGCTCATCGACGTCTCGCTCGAGCAGGGCGTCGACCTCCAGGCCTGCCAGATGACGATGGACCTGATGGACTACGACGAGGAGGACTTCTTCGAGGGCGTCACCACTGGCGTCGGCGCCGCCACCGCGCTCTCGCGGATGGGCGACGCGGACGTCCAGCTGATGATCTGATCCGGACGCGCGGCACTGGCCCGACACGGGCTCCGATCACGAACCGGAGTCCACTCGGTGTGGTCCCGAGCGGCTGTCCGTTCCATCGCTCGGGGACCGACAGCCGGCGACAGTGCAGTATCGAACACCCCGACAGTATCGAACACCCCGGTACGGAACGTCCGCGGGCCGCCCACGACCGGAAGGCGGCCGCGCGGCCACTCGGTTCCCACGGGAGGGGAACCGACACACAGTACTTGTACTCGCTGTGACTATTTCCCAGCCATGAGCTACAGCGTGCTCGTGCCGGTCGACACCGACGAGGACCGTGCGCTCGGCCAGGCGAAGTACGTGGGGCGGTTCCACGACGCCCCGGAGACGGTCGAGGCGACCGTCCTCTACGTGTACCCGCAGTGGCGGGCACCCGACGACGAGGCGACCGCGTTTTCGGCGGTTTCGGCCGCCGTCGCCGCCGCTACGGCCCTCGAGGAGCGCGGTATCCCGACGACGCGTCTGGTCGAGGAGGGCGAGGTCACCGAGCGGATACTCCACGTCGCGGACGAGCTCGACGCCGACGAGATCGTCGTCGGGGGGCGGAAGCTCTCGGGCGTCCAGCGGGTACTGCTCGGGAGCACGACCCGCGACGTCGCCCGCGCGACCGAGCGCCCGGTCACCGTCACGGGGACCGACGTCGTCCTCCGGGACCGGATCGACCGACTGCTCGTCCCGGTCGACCGGGACGAGGAGCGCGCGCGACACCAGGCGGCGTACGTCGCGGGACTACCCGGCGTCACCGAGGGCGTCGAGGTGACGGTGTTCCACGTCTTCGAACACCAGGACTACACCGGGGCCCCGCGCCACGAGTTCGAGGAGGTCGACGCGGCGGTCACGGCCGCCGACTACCTCGAGGAACGGGGTGTGACGGTCGACCGGGTGGCCGTAGGTGGGGAGGTCTCGCGGAAGATCGTCGACCGCGCGGAGGCCCTCGACGCCGACGGTATCGTCCTCGGCGGGCGGAAGCGGTCGGGTCTGCAGAGCGTGCTCGTGGGCAGCACCTCCACCGACGTGGTGCTCTCGGTCGAGCGCCCGGTCACGCTCACCGGGTGAGCCGTTTATCCGGGGATGGGCGGGAGCTACTCCGTCTCCGCGTCGATCCGCCGGAGCGTCTCGCGCAGCGCGGCCGCGAGCTCCTCGAACCGGTCCCGCGCCATCGGGTCGGTGGTCACGAACGCGCCGTGGTCGCCGACGACCACGCGGGTGAGGTAGCCGCGGTCGAAGACGCGGATCGTGAACCGGTACGCCCCGAGCTCGGTGTCCCCGTAGTCCGTCTGTGACCGGAACCCGAGCCGTTCGGTGTCCGCGAACCCGACCAGGTCGGCCTCCGCCTCGAGGTCGTCCCGCAGGTACAGCTGTTCGAAGTCGTGCTCGGTGAAGTACGTGAGGCTCCGGAGTTCGTCGCCGACCGTGGTCCGCGCCGCGCTGACCAGTTCCTCGACGAAGGTCTCGGGGAGAGTTCGTGTGGACATGTACGAGAGTACGACACACCGATACAAGTACGACGGTGGTCGTTCCCGCGAGACGGGACCGACGCCGATCCGGTCGTGGGTCGTGTTTCGTCCCCCGTGGCTGGCGCCTACAGGGAGTCGCTCAGCCGCC
>JBEPXB010000070.1:0-8545 GCA_041642135.1 Halobacteriales archaeon
TGCCGGACCAGACCGCACTCGAGTACGCCGCCGACCACCTCGAGGAACACGAGGCGGACTACCACGCGGTGCTGGACGCGGCGCAGGCCGACGCGGAGACGTTCGGCGTCGACATCGAGACCCACACCATCGTCTCCCACCGCGGGGTCGAGGAGATCTTCGACGCCGCGCGGACCCACGACGCCGACATTGTCGTGATGGGCTGGGGGCCGAGCGGTGGCTCGCGCGCCGAGTCCGGTCTCGACGAGATCACCGGGGACGTCCCGTGTGACTTCCTCGTGCTGAAGGGCCGCGGGTTCGACCCCGAGCGGGTACTCGTCCCGACTGCGGGCGGCCCGGACTCGGACCTCTCGGCGATGGTCGCGAACCACCTCCGCGCGGAGTTCGGCTCGGCGGTGACGCTCCTGCACGTCGCGGAGGACCGCGAGGCCGGCGAGGAGTTCCTCGAGGAGTGGGCCGCCGAGCACGACCTCGCGGACGTCGAGCTCCGGGTGGAGACGGGCGACGTCGAGACGGCCATCGAACGGGCCGCCGAGGACGCGACGACGGTGATCTTCGGCGCGACCGAACAGGGACTGCTCCGGAGACTCGTCTCCGGGTCGCTCGTCATGGACGTGGTCGACGACGTGGAGTGCTCGGTGCTGCTGGCCGAACGTGCGCGCAAACGCTCGCTCCGCGAGCGCCTGTTCGGGATAGGCAAAGAGAAAAAGTAGACCGAACCACGGCGGGGGTCGCTTACCCCGCGTTCGGATCACACGGACGGTCGTGATCTTTTACCGGTGAGCGCTGACCCGGTGCGGGCGCACACGGGTACATCCTTACGACCGTCCCTATCAGGCGGTCACCGCCACGGCCGAGTCGAGCTGACCCATGTCGTCGACGACGTGCCGGAGAAGGAGGAGGTACTCGACGGCCCGTTCCCCGTCACCGTCCCGGAGTCCGCGGGCGGCGTCGGCGCCGAACCGCCGGGCGTCTCGCACGAGGACCGGGTAGGGCGCCCGGTCGACCATCGCGAGGGCGCCGGAGACGAGCCGGATCGCGCCGGCCGCGTCGGCGTTCGCCGCGCGGACGAGCGCCTCGTCGACCGCCCAGGTCGCCTCGTCGTACGGTACGGTGTCGTGTTCCATGGTACTTAGTGGCGCCCGGAGGATTTGAACCTCTCGGCTGACACCTCCGGGGATCCGGCCGGCAGCCATGCCGGCGATCCGGTCGCCGGTCACACCCCCCGGAGCACGAGTCCGGTCGTGAGCCCGGTACGAGGTTTTTATGCCGGGGCCCCCGACGACCCGTATGGACCGCATCCCGTTCGGCATCCGGCGCCTCGACAGCACCATCGGTGGTGGCGCGCCGGCCGGAAGCGTCGTCCTCGTCTCGGGGGAGGCGGGAGCGGGCGCCAGGGAGTTCCTCTACACGAGCGCGGTGATGAACGGGCTGGTCGAGGGCGATCCCGACCTGTTCGACCTCTACTACGGGTCGGTCGACGCGGCCGCCGCGGCACCGGCGGAGGTCCACTACCTCTCCTTTACCTCCGACGAGCGGCAGGTCCGCGAGGAGATGACGCTGACGCTCGACGACGAGATGGTCGACGCCACCGCCGGGGAGGTCCACTTCCACGACCTCGCGGCCGAGTACTTCCGGCTCTCGCCGGTCCCCCGGGAGTGGTACGGCGCCCGGACGGCGAGCGTGGCCGAACTCGGCGCGACCGACGACCGGACGTCGGTGGCCGAGGCGCTCGGCCAGCAGCTGACCGAGAACGCCGCCGGCAACCTCGTCGTGCTCGACTCGATCACGGATCTCGTGACCGCGAGCGGCGGCGAACTCTCCTGGGAGGACGTCCCGGTCATCCTGAAGGGCATCTCGCGGGCGGCGTTCGACTGGAACGCGCTCATCCTCGCGCACGTCAACCACGAGACGCTCACCGCCCAGGAACACGGCCAGCTGATCGACGCCGCGGACGGGACCCTCCTCTTCGAGTGGGAGTCGGGGGGCTCCGCCCGGGCGCGGACGATGGTCGTCAAGCAGTTCCGGGGCGTGCTCTCGCGGATCGAGGAGGAGGACATCGTCCGGTTCGAGACGGAGGTCGGCGACGCCGGGTTCGACATCAGCGACGTCCGGAAGATCCGCTGAGCCGGACCGCGGATCGACTCCCGAATCGAGCCAACGTTTTACACGGGCCGACGAGTACCGGAACCCGATGGTCCGCGAGTCCCCCGGGCAACACCCGGTGCCGGTGACGCTCCCGCCGTCGCTCGACGAGTGGCTGGCCGAGCGCGCCGACGAGGCCGGCATCGACCGGAGGGAGCTGCTCGTCCAGCTGGCGGCCACCTACCGGGTGACCGCCGAGGACGACGCCGCCGCAGGGGGGCTGGTGAACGCCGTCGAGGAGGCGGCGACCGACGCCGCGACCGAGCGCGTCGACGACCGCCTCGGTTCCTTTCGCTCCTCGCTCGACTCGCAGCTACAGGTGATACGCAAGCGGGTCGTCCAGCTGAAACGCGAGTCCGACGAGAAGGCCGAGGCGAGCCGGGTGAACGAACTGTCGACGCGGGTCGACGACCTGGTCGAGTCCTTCGAGGACCTGGACGAGCGCCTCGGCGAACTCGAGGACGCCGTCGGGACTCTCCGGGAAGGCCTCGAGGAACGCCCTACCGACGGCGGCGGGGCGGGACCCTCCGCCCCGCGGGACGCGGACGCCGACCGCGGCAGCGCCCCCGACGAGCGGGTCGGGACGGCGGTCGAGACCGACCGGGTCGACCGGCTCGAGGACGTCGAGTCGAAGCTCGTCCGGGTCGCACGGGCCGTCGTCGACCTTCGGGAGGAGCACCCGGCAGGAACGGCCGGGGACGGGGCGCTCCGGGAACTGAAGCTCGCGGCGGCCCGCGAGGGGGTCCGCGAGGCCCGCTGTGCCGGCTGTGACGGCACGGTCGACCTGGCGCTGCTCCCCGAGGCCGTCTGCCCGCACTGTGACACTCCGGTTCGCGGCCTCGCGGTCGGCGGGACCGACGACGAGGCCACCGGGGACGGTACACGCCTCGAGGTCGCTCACGAGGAGGGGCCGGCCGACGAGGCCGACGCGACCGACGGGGCCGCGAGGGGTTCTGCCGAGGCGGCAGTCGACGGTGACGGGGACGATAGCACCGACGCCGAGGTGGGCGACCGGTGACCGACGACCCGGATCGGGCCGCCAATGCCGGCGACGACGGACGCCCGGACGGGGACGGACCGATCGGAGGCGAGAACCCGTTCGACTCGCTCCCCGCGGTCGACGGCGAGGACCCGTTCGAGCGGCTCGACGACGGGGCCGACCCCGGCGAACGGACGCCGGCCGACGCCGCGGATCCCTTCGAGGAGGTCGACGTCGGGCCGACGGACGAGGCGACCTGGGAGGACCTCGTCTCGCCGCCCGGCCCGACGGACCCGGCTGGCGGGGTGGACCCGACGACGGTCGGGGAGACAGTGGTCCCGAAGCGCGGGTACTGCCAGGGCTGTGAGTACCTCGCCGTCCCGCCGGACGTGGCCTGTACCCATCCCGACGGGGAGATACTCGAGGCCGTCGACCTCGAACACTTCCGGGTGCGGAACTGCCCGGTCGTGGCCCACCGCCGCGAGCGGTCGGTCTTCGACGACGTCGGGCCCGCGTCGGACGACTGATACGGTCGTGCCCGGGCGTCCTCCGACGGTGCTCGACCGCTCCGGGCCGCTTTTGTCGCTCCGGTCGCTACCCCGGGGATATGCAGTTCTGTCCCGAGTGCGGCTCACTGATGCACGCCGACGGCGACCGCATGGTCTGTTCGTCCTGCGGGGCGGAGGTCGAGAAGGACCGGGAGATGGCCGAACAGTACGTCTCGACCGAGGAGCAGACCTACGACGACGTAATCGAATCGGATCCGGAGGCCGCCGACGAGGGGAAGCCCACGGCGGAGGTCCGCTGTGACGAGTGCGGCAACGACCGCGCGTGGTACACGATCAAGCAGACCGGGAGCGCCGACGAACCGCCGACTCGCTTCTTCAAGTGTACGGAGTGCGGGCACCGGTGGCGGGGATACAGTTGAGGTCGTTCGCGGACCGTCGCCGTGGGAAAGGGACTTGCGTTCGGACCGCCCAGTTCGACCCGTGAGTACGGACGAGCGCCGCGTCGAGGTCCATCCCGACAGGTACGCCGTCGTCGACTTCGACCCGGAGCTCACATTCGAGTGTGTCGACGAGTGTATCTGGTGCTGTCACCACGGCGTGCTCCTCTACGAGCAGGACCTGCCCGGGGCCGCCACGCGAGGTCACGACCACTCACGCCGGGACCAAACGGGGAACAGAGAGAGCTTTCGCGTGGAACCGAGAGATTAGGGACAGACACCACCCCGGTCAATCCGAACCGGGAACCCGGGTTTCGAGGCCGCGCTCGCCCGCAACGTCCACCAAGTCCCGGTCAGCACAGACGAAGGTCGGCGTCGAGGTCTGGGTGACTATCGACAGAGCGGCGGCCAACTGGAGGCTGTCGAGGGTGCGGAGGTCGTTCCGGAGGACCAGATCCAGCGCCGACCCGGAGAACGACTCGTCCATCGGGAGGATGACGAATCCGTCAAGTGCCTCCTCGAAGAAGGCACCCAGCAGTCGGTCGACATCATCACTCGTGATCTCACCCCGATTCTGCTTACGGCGGAGCGCGGACGCGGTCTCGATCACCGACAGCGAGGTGATGACCACCTCGTTGTCCTCTGCCTCGATGAGTTCGTCTACGACCTCTGATCCCTCCTCCTCGTAGTACCGCTTGACCAGCGCCGACGTGTCGAAGAAGAACCGTGGCATCTATACCCGCTCGTCACGACCCTCGTCGACGACCTCCGAAAGTGGATCCCCCGATGCGACCGTCCGCCGGAACGCCTTGAGGTCCTCCGGCGACTCGTTGGTGGCGAGGTGGTTCCGCATTCGCTCGCGGAGGCTACCGGTCCTGGCTTCGTCCAGAAGCCGCCGGCCGGCCGCGTCAAGATCGTCCGCGGTGTCGCTCATGCCACCATCTCCGGCCGCCGTCAGTAAAACGGTTTCCGAGAGACGGTAGTTCGGAGCGGATCCAAGGTTCGAACGCAGTCACGAACCGCCCGAATCGGCTCGTCGAGCCGGCCTCTAGGTGCTATAGAAACGCTCATTCACGGCCAGCCACAAGCGAACCCGAGTGAGCGACACAGCATCCGGGGGGAGACGCGTCGAGGTCCACCCCGACAGGTACGCTATCGTCGACTTCGACCCGCGGCTCACGTTCGAGTGCGTCGACGAGTGTACCTGGTGCTGTCACCACGGCGTGCTCCTCTACGAGCAGGACCTGCTGGAACTCGCGGCGCGGGAGTCGATCAGCGGCGTCGTCGAGGGGTTCCGGGGACGCGATTTCGTCCGGAAGGAGGAGAAGGCGCGCGAGGAACACGTCGGCGAGGACGGGATGGCCTGTTTCTTCCTCCGCGAGGACGGGCTCTGTGCGCTCCACGCCGAACACGACTGGAAACCCACGAGATGTTCGGTGTTCCCGCTCGCGGTCTCGGTCGAGGACGGGGAGATACACGTCGACGTGCGCGAGAGCGCCCACGAGCACTGCGAGGGGCTGAACGTCTCCGAACGCCGGGTGATAGAGCACCTCGACGCCTTCCTCCCGGAGTTACTCTGGGAGCTCGACGATCCGGGGAGCGACGTCGAACTCTGAATCCGGTCGATCCACGCCCACGCGTCACTCCTGCCGGATGCGGTAGTAGGTGTGCCGCCCGTCGCCGCGTTCGATCGTCTTCGACTCGACGTGACCCTCGGACTCGAGCTCCTCCAGCGCGGACTTCACCCGGCCGGAGCGCCTGAAGACGGTCTCGTTCAGCCGGCCGAGGAACCGCTCGAACATCCCGTGATCGGGCGCGGCGGGCTTGTTCTCGGAGGGGTCCTCGCCCGCGATAGCGTCGCCGGCCACCTCCCGGGCGTACACCTTCGCCAGTTCGTCGGCCGTGTACGCCTTCCCGGGGTTGAGTTCGAGGAACTCGAGCAGGCGCTCCTTGACCGCGCTCTCGGGTTCGTCCACGGCGTCCGTCCGGCCCGACGCCCACTCATCGGGTCCGATAGGCATGTGTGGACGTTCGGCTCCCGGGATAAAACCCTCCCGGGACGCTCGTGGCGGGAGCGCCGACCGCCGTGGTCGGTCGACCGGGGCCGGTCGACCGGGCCGTTAATGCGCCCGCCGACGGAGGAGGAAGTATGACCGACGACGCGGACGAGGACAGTGGTGGAGGCGGTCCGGACCGCGAGGAGTTCAGCCACGATCCCGTCGACCACGCACGGGTCGAGCCGGGGATGTCCGTCGCGGACCTGGTCGCGCAGTACGGGCGGGCCGGTATCGGTGCCGCGGAGCTCCACGAGGCGGTCGACGTCTACGCGGAGATGCTCGGCGACCCCGGGGTGACGAACTTCTTCGGCCTCGCGGGTGCGATGGTCCCCGCGGGGATGCGCCGGATCGTCTCGGATCTCATCCGCGGGGGGCACGTCGATGCGCTGGTGACGACCGGCGCGAACCTCACTCACGACGCCATCGAAGCCGTGGGGGGCAAACACCACCACGGCCGGGACCTCCAGCCGGGGAAGTCGATGCGCGAGCACGACGAACAGCTCAGAGACGAGCAGGTCGACCGGATATACAACGTCTACCTCCCGCAGGAGCACTTCACGCTGTTCGAGGAGCACCTGCGCGCGGAGGTCTTCCCGGCGGTCGAGGAGCGCGCCGTCGAGCGTGCCGGGGACGGGACGAGCGGGACGGTGAGCATCGCGGAGTTCACCCGCGAACTCGGGCGGGCGAACACCGAGGTGAACGAGCGCGATGGCGTCGCGGAGGACCCCGGCATCGCCGCCGCGGCGTACGAACACGACGTCCCGGTCCACGTCCCGGCCATCCAGGACTCGGTACTGGGGCTGCAGGCGTGGCTCCGCTCGCAGGTCGCGCCGTTCACCCTCGACGCGCTCGCGGACATGACCCCGCTGAACGACCTGGCGTACGACGCCGAGCGGGCGGGCGCGATGGTGGTCGGCGGGGGCGTCCCGAAGAACTACGTCCTCCAGACGATGCTCGTCACGCCGGGCGCGTACGACTACGCCGTCCAGTTGACGATGGATCCCCCGCAGACGGGCGGGCTCTCGGGGGCGACGCTCGACGAGGCCCGCTCGTGGGGGAAGTTACGGAAGGAGGCCCGGAACGTCTCGGTGTACGCCGACGCCACGATCACGCTCCCGCTCGTCGTGGCCGGTGCGCTCGACCGGATCGACTGACCACGGGACCGGCCGACCGTTCCCGGTGGCCGTGTCGCCGCTCGCCGTCCCGCGAACCGGAACGGACCGCCCGGCAGCCGCCGGCCACGACGTGCCGCGGTGCGAAATCGACTGCGTACTCGGCACGTGGGTTCATATCGACACCTATCTCAGTGGAAAAAGAGCCATGAGCACGCGCGACGCGGGGTCGGAGGCCGACTCGGTGCCCGAGGCGTACGGGGACTTCCCGGAGTTCGAACTGTCCTGCGCGGTCGACGACGAGGCGGGGATCGGCGAGGTGACCGTCTTCCCCGGCGAGGAGTCCGGCGACGTCTGCACCCGCTGGATCAGCGTCGATCTCGAACACGCCGTCCCGCTCGAGGAGACGCTCTAGAGGGCGCGCTCGCCGTCGGTCGACTGATAGGGGTTATCGTAGTTACTCGTACCTTCTCGCTCCGAGATCGCGCCGCTCGACCCGATCGGCGGATCGAATCCTCCGACCGGCTACGATAACCCCTATGAGAGTTCCTCGAGTGCCGCGACGACGTCGTCGGACTCATCACGGCCCGGTCCGTACGACCGGCCGGCCGATGACGAGAGCCGGTTCCGAGTCGGCGGTGGCGCGCCGGCGGTGACGAACCCTATGAGTGCCGAGGCCACCGATTTTTGACGTCAGACGGTGTCTCCGAGTGGATCTGGTGGTGACCACGGTAGACATAGGCCCCGGTCAGTTCTTCGGTGAGCGGTCGATCGGAGTCACCGCGCAGTCGGTCCATCGGAGAGCACCGCCGAGAGCCGCGAGAACTCCGCCGCCGAGAGCGCCCCGGCGGGGAGCGGGACGTCCTCGTCGCCGGCGACCTCGAGGTAGACCAGACGCTCGCGCGTCAGGAGGTACGCGCCGACGGCGCAGGCTCCGACCAGCGTCGCGAGCGCACCCGATACCAGCAGCGCCTCGTCGAGGAGCGAGAGCGCGGTGCGGACCAGCGACACCGCACGGAGCAGGCCGCCCAGTCCGGTGCTCCTCGCCGTGGATCCCACCTCGACCGCGCCGAGGACCCCGCCGAGATCGACGACGACACCGCCGGCCAGGAGCGCGAGGCCGACGGACAGCGCCTTCAGTCCGGCGAGCAGCCACCGCTCCCGGCCGCTCGCCCCGCGCCGCAGGCCGGTCACGTTCGGCCGCTCGATCGGTCGGTAGTTCGCCCCCTCGACGCCCGGCGTGAGCGCGAGCACCCGGTGTGACGTAACGACCACACCGCCCTCGGGCCCGCCGGCACGGAGCGTC
>JBEPXB010000071.1:0-8543 GCA_041642135.1 Halobacteriales archaeon
CTCGCTTCAGGACGTCTACGAACGGCAGGTTCGCATCGTGGTGGTCTTCGTCACCTTCTGCCTGGGCGAACTGGAGCGTCTCTTTGATCAGGAAAATCGAGATGAGGAAGGCTAGCACCACGACGATAGCAAGGAAGTAGAACGGTTCGGGACGGAGACTCCACTGCCCGGCGATGACGCCCGTGATCCAGGCACCGACTGCAACGCCGCTGTACCCGAACGCCTCGTCGATACCGACGGCGAGTCCGCGCTGATCAGGCCCGGCGAGGTCGATCTTGGCGTTGATCGCCATGCTCCAGGTCAGCGCCTGGTTGACACCGAGGAGTAGGTTCCCGGCGACGATCCATCCCCAGCTTGGCGCGTAGATGAGGATGATCGGGAGTGGGAGCGCCGTCGCCCATCCGGCGATGAGTACGGGCTTGCGGCCGTAGTCTTCGCCCCACTTCCCGGCGTAGAGGTTGAGGATCGACTTGACGATCCCGAACGAGACGACGAACGAACCGATAATAAACAGCGACTTGACCCCGAGTACTTCCTCGCCAAGAACGGGGACGACCGTCCGCTCCGAGCCGATCGTCAGTCCCGTGGCAAAGACCAGCAGGACGTGGAGCGAGAACTGCCCGAGGTGCTCGCGGATTCCCTGTTTGAGTTCAGTGTCCGTACTCATGAATCACTCAGCTGCGCAGTTGTTGGGGCCCAGTTCCAGTTCGGCCAGCTCGTCGGCCGGAATCGATTCTCGTCCCACGTTCGTCCGCTTGACGCGCTCGAAGTTTGGTGGGTGATCCGGGATATCCGACGCGAGTTCCGCGACAAATGCCTCGCGCTCGCGTCCGAGATCCTCGTTGCGTTCTTTGACTTCAGCGAGCGTCGCAGTTACTGGCGGTTCGGGCGAACCGGGGTCGTGGGCCGGCAGGACGAGCGCATCGTCCGGTCGGTCCAGTAGTCCCTGGAGGCTCTCGTAGAGCGTCGCGGCGTTCTGTCCGACGTTCGAATCCTCGATTCCGGCTTCGACGCCGAGTTCGACGCGCCCCACGCTCTCGTGAAAGAGCGTGTCGCCAGTAATCAGGGCTGCACCGGCGATGTCGAACGAGACGCTCCCTTCACTGTGTCCCGGCGTATGGATGACCTCGATATCGAGTGAACCGACGGTCACGGTCTGACTATCTTCGAGTGGCGTCGCGTCGATGGCGAGCGCATCCTTCGGGTGGAGGTAGTAGGGAACGCCGTGACGCTCGGCGAGGTTCGCAGCGCCGGAGACGTGGTCGGCGTGGGCGTGCGTATCGAAGACGCCGACGAGGTCGGCGTCGTAGTCGTCGAGAATCGCCTCGTATTCGTCGAAATAGTGTGACGGGTCGAAGACGACAGCCTCGCCATCCGAGACGAGGACGTGGGAGAGACAGCCTTTCCCCGGTCGTGCGACCTGAACGAGCGTGCCATCGATGTCGATCGGGATAGACGCGTGCCGATGAACACGACTCCAGCCGTTCATCCCGTCGGTAAGCGTCTTCGCGTCGTAACCCATCTCTTGGAGGACCTCAGTTGCGGTCTCAGCAACGATGCCCGCCCCACAGACAGTAGCGATCTCTTTCTCTTCGGGGAGACTTTCGAGGGGAGCCGTTGCCGAGGCAGGATCGTCAGTCAGTTCGTCGTAGACGTCGACGTTGACGCTGTCCGGGATATGCCACTCCTCGTACTCCTCCTCGTGGCGAATGTCGAGGACGAGTAAGTCGTCTCCGTCAGCCTGTAATCGGTCACCGAGTCGCTCGGGGCTGATCTCCGACATCAGTATCCGTTCATAGGAGAAGTAGTAGAATATAGGTACTGCCGGACATGACCGGCACTGTTAATTTTCTGTGGTCCAAAGACCTCGATATGAGTCTGTACGAGGCCTCGTTCCGGGTCAAACACGAGTGTCCGTATCGGGAGATCTCGGAGCACTATCCGGATCTCACGATCCGGGAGTGGTACCTGTCCGACTGCCAGATGATCGAGATTACCGCACCGGGGTCGCCAACCGACGAACTCCTCGAGGAGATCGATAACCTCGGGACGATCCTCCACAAATCGATCGATGACTCTGGTCTCCACGTCGTCACGCAGTCCTGTCTCTGTTCGTTAGAGGACTCCATCATCGAACGGTTCGAACGGTACAACTGCCTGTACCAGCCGCCGACGATTCACCGCCAGGGCTGGGAGCACTACACCGTCATCGCGTTCACCGAGGACGACGTCCGCGCACTGTTAGAAGATCTGGAGGGGGATCGCGATATCGAGGTACTCTCGAAGACGACGATCACGGAACAGCAGATTCCCCACAGTATGCTCGCCCCGGTCGATCAACTGTTCGAAGATGTGACTGAGCGGCAGCTGGCGGCGCTCCGATTGGCACTGGAGAGCGGGTACTACGAACAGCCCCGGAAAACATCGCTCCGTGAACTGGCTGATCAGACAGCCGTCGCGCGCTCGACGTACGAAGAGCACCTCCGGAAGGCGGAGAACAAACTCCTCACGAACGCAGGCCGGTTCCTGCGACTGGTCACCGCGACGTCGACAGCTGATCCCCTCGACGTAGAACGGACTCGGCAGGCCGAGCAGGTAGCCGACTAACCGAGCGTCCTCACGCTGGACGCGGCCCAGCTACCCGATGGTGAGTACCTTGTCAGCGGCTTCGACGACATTGAGGCAGTCTTCCATCGTCGAGCGAGGTCTGAGCTCGTCTTCTTCGAGGTCGCGAGAATCGAGACACGTCCCACAGGCCAAGAGCGTCCCGCCATTCTGGGAAAACTTGCGAATCACGCCGTGTGGATTGAATTTCTCGTGCTCCAGATCTGGAGCCTCGACGCCGTCACCGAGGAGGAAAACCTCGACGGTGTGATCCGCGTCCAGTGCGGTGTTCGCGAGACGGAACCCGTTCCAGACTCGTTCCGGGTCGTTCGTTTCGAGGATAATTCCGAGGCGCATGGTAAATCTTGGAGTGAAACGGACACAAATACACACGGTCGTTCTCCGCTCGTAGGAATCGCACTCCACTGGCCTGTGACTCGACCACCGATGGAGCTGCTGTACTGGCGGTGTCCGATACTGCAAAGACGCTTCCCGGTCCATTCGATGCTATCAGCGTCGTATGAGTACCGTCGAGAGCTTCGTTCGATTCTGTAATATCGAGTTCGGGACTACAGTGATGGATCGTGAAGCGGCGTACATACGCGATCACGTTGCCACCGACGATCTGATTCTGGACGTAGGGTGTGGGATCGGTTCGATCGAGGAGCGGCGTCCCGACCACGACGTTGTCGGGGTAGACCGATCGAAGGCGATGATTCGGACGGCTCGAGGTCGGGCATCGGCGCCCTTCGTAATCGGAGACGCGACGATGCTTCCGATCACATCCGAATCAGTCGATGTCGTCTGCTTCGTCGCCACACTCGAATTCATCTCCGACATCGACGCGGCACTCGGCGAGGCAACCCGGGTTCTGAGACCCGACGGCACGCTGATCGCGGTCGTTCTGAACACGCGCTCGGCGTACGTTCAAACGGACCTCGAGCGGACGATTCGGACGTGCGTAGACGGGGAGACCGAGCCCGTCCTCGGAATCACCGACAATACCGTGGTCCCGGCCACTGATCCGGAGACCGCCGCAGTAATTGCAATCGCCGGTACACCAGTATCGTGAACATGGTTCCTGAGCTGTCCCCTCCCAAACGAATGAATCTATGACCGAAGACACACGAGAGGCGTCGCCGCTTCTGGGGGCGAAAGCGTTCGACGAGGAATCCGTATTTACCCCAGAGGCGCTCGTCGAGAACGCACGACAGCAGAAGGGACTTCCAGAAGAGCCGGTCCCGGAGATATGCGTTCTCGACCCGGATGGTGATATCGTCCGTCAGTTGGTGGCGACCGACGAGGCTTACAAGGATCCTGCCTGGCCGGGGTATCATACGGAACTCTATCGATTCGAACGGAACGATCGAGAATACGGTATCGTCGGCTGTGCCGTTGGCGCGTCGTTCGCCGTGCTGGTGGCCGAACAACTGTTCGCGGCCGGCTGTCAGTTCCTCGTGAGCGTGACCTCCTCGGGCCAGATCGTCCGAAAGGACGATCCGCCGTACTTCGTACTCATCGAACGAGCCCTCCGCGACGAAGGGACGAGCCATCACTACAGGCCTCCAGAACGGTACGCGACCCTCGAGACGGGTCTCCGCGACCGAGTGGAAACCGAATGTCGATCGGTGTCCCGGCCGGTGTACACTGGGGCCACGTGGACCACGGACGCACCGTTTCGCGAAACGCAGGCAGCGATCGACCGCGCACGGTCGGAAGGGGTTCTTGCTGTCGAGATGGAAGCCGCTGCGCTCTATACCTTCGCCAGGGAGCGATCCCGGCCGATCGTCTGTTTCGCGTACGTGACGAACGAGATGGGACAGGGCGACGCCGAGTTCGAGAAGGGGGACGCCGACGGAAGTGACGTCGCACTCGAGGTCATCGAGGCGGCGACAGTTGCCTGGTGTACTCGGGGGTGACCGTCTTGGGCGACGGAGCGGGGAGCCACCACTCCCATTACTGAAACCGCTCAACAGAAGAGGGAGGAGCTATCAGGAGTCGAAGAACTGGTCGGGCGTCAGTCGGGAAAGTCGCAGCGCGTTCCCGGTCACGCCCAGACTCATCCCCATGTCACCGACGACGACCGCGAGCGCGACGCTCACGAATCCGAGGGGGACGCCGAGCGCGAGCAGTGCCTTCACGCCGAGGCTCGACCAGATGTTCTGGCGGATCACCCCGTTGGCCTCGTGCGACAGCGCGTACAGGTACGGCAGTTTGGCGATGTCGTCGCCCATGAGGGCGATGTCGGCCGTCTCGAGTGCCGTGTCAGTCCCGGCTGCTCCCATTGCGATCCCGACGTCTGCCGTAGCGAGTGCTGGGGCGTCGTTGATGCCGTCGCCGACCATCGCCACCGCGCCGTACGTCGCCTGCAACTCCTCCACCGCAGCCACCTTTGCGTCCGGCAGGAGCTCGGCCCGGTACTCGTCCACGCCCACCTGTTCGGCGATGGCCCGGGCGGTCCCCTCGTTGTCGCCGGTCAGCATGACCACGTGTTGGATACCGAGGCCGTGGAGTCGCTCGACGGCTCGTGAAGCGCCCGGACGTACCTCGTCGGCAATCGCGACGACGCCCAACAGCTCGGACGCCGTTCCAACGAGGACGACCGACTTTCCGTCCTGCTCGAGATCGGAGAGGACGGTGCTGCCGAGATCGAGGGGTGCCTCCTCCGTCAGGGCACCACCGTCGGTCGCGTGCGCCCCCCGCGACAGGTCGAAGCCCAGTTCCTCGAACAGCGCGGGCTTGCCCGCGTAGTACGTCTCGCCGTCGATGGTCGCGCGGATCCCCTTGCCGGTCAGACTCTCGAAATTCGACGGTGCCGGACGGTCGGTCACACCTGCCTCGTCGGCGTGGGCGAGGATCGCCGCCGCGATGGGGTGTTCGCTCCGCTGCTCCAGGCTGGCAGCGTACCGGAGGACGTCCGTCTCGTCGTTGTCCCCGAGCGGGACGACGTCGGTGACGGACAGTTCACCCTTCGTGAGCGTCCCCGTCTTGTCGAACGCGACGACGTCGACTGCCCCCATCGCTTCGAGGTGATTGCCTCCCTTGATCAGCACGCCGTTCTTCGCAGCGCTCGTGATCCCGGAGACGACGGAGACGGGCGTCGAGATGACGAACGCACACGGACACGCGATGACAAGCAGGGTGAGTCCACGGATGAACCACGGTTGCCAGCCGCCGGGGAGCGTGAGGGCGTACCCGGCCACGTCGACGGTGACCGCGCCGTCGATGAGCAGCGGTGGCACGGCGGCGGTGAGAATCGCCAACGCGACGACTACGGGGGTGTAGTAGCCCGCGAACCGGTCGACGAACTGCTCTTTCTCGGTCTTCTTCTCCTGGGCGCCCTGCACCATCTCGATGATCCGCGAGAGCGTCGAGTCACCAGCCGTCGACGTGACCTCCACCTCGAGATACCCCTCCACGTTGATCGCCCCGGCATAGACCTCGTCTCCCTGTGATTTGTCCACAGGGATGCTCTCTCCGGTGATCGGGGATTCGTCGACGGCACTCCGACCGTCGACGACCGTGCCGTCGAGCGGGATCTTCTCGCCGGGGCGGACGACGACGACCTCGCCCACAGCGACGTCTTCAGCCGGTACGGTCACCTCGTCGCCGTCGACGGCTTCTGCTCGCGGGCTATGCCCGCTCGCACGGTCAGAGGAGCTCCGCTCCTCGCTGTTGCCGTCTGCTCGGGGCGTCTTCGACGACCCGGTGTCGCGACGGACAGTGGCTTCGTCCGGCGAGAGTTCCATCAGCTCGCGCAGCGAGTCACGGGCCCGGTCCATCGAGTAGTCCTCGAGCAGCTCCGCGATACTGAACAGGACGGCCAGCGTGGCGGCCTCGACGAAGTAGCCGATGCCGGTGGCCGCGATGATCGCCGTCCCCATCAGGAGGTCGATGTCGAGACTCCGGTTCCGTGCGGAGTAGTAGCCGCCACGGACGACCGGATACCCGCTGAGGACGACTGCCACCAAGAAGAGCCCATCCGCGAGGGTGAGGGGATGGTTCAGGACGCTGGCCACAGCGGGATTCAGCCCCGGAAGGACGAACTCGAAGAGGAGTCCCAGGACGAGGAAGCCCGCACCGATCCACGTCTTGATCGCACGAGCGCTGGTCCAGACTTCCGACGGGGGTGCAATATCTACGCCGCTGCTGGCCCCATCCTCGGAACCGTTCCCATCGTCGACGACCTCGTAGCCTGCCCCTTCGATCGCTGCGACCACGTCGGTCTTCGAGATGCGGCCGGGATCGTAGGTCACCGTGGCCGTGCCCGTGGTGGGCTGGAGCGCGGCCTCGAGGACGCCATCGACGCGCTGGAGCCCCTTGTCGACCTTCTGGGCACAGGACGGACAGTCCATCTCCGGGACGACGAGACGGACGGAGAGCTCTCGTCCCTCTCCGTCGTTTCGTATCGCTCTCTCTCCCGCTCCGTCATCGTTCATTGCGTCGAGATACGGTAGTCAACTCGATAAGCCTTGGTTGGAATATTCCAAGAAGGAGGGCTCGGTTCACAGTGGCGTCGATGACTGTTCCGCGGACTGCTCATGAGCGACGTACTGTTTCGCCAGGTGTTCCTCCGCACGCCGGATCCGATAGGTGAGCGTCGACCGCGGGACGTCGAGATGGGTAGCGAGTTCACCGACGTCAACCTCCCGTGGTGTCTCGTAGTATCCGTGTTCTACGGCAGCACGGAGGGCTGCCTCCTGTTCCGGTGAGAGGCCAGTGGTCCCGTCATCGGCCTCGCCAGTTACCACCGCAGTGTCCGCCGTTCGGAGCATCTCCATCCGTGCGCAGTCGCCGACAGCGTCCTCGAGTTCGTCGAAGAACGCAGCGACGTCACCACTCCCGGAGTGGATGAGCCGCCAGGTGTAATGCCGCCCCTCGTGACGCGTCTCGAACATCACGCCGTCACCGAGATGATCGAGGGCGATGTGGGGGACAGATGCACAGGTGGCGGTCCGCTCCCAGTACGAATAGAGGACGAGCGTGTCGTCCGTGTGGTCGAGGACCTGTGTCTCCTGCGTGGCCCCACAGTCTTGTGTCGCAAGGCAATCCGCGTAGTAGTCCGCAGTGAGGAAGGCATTCTCGATCGCCTCGAGGGCTGCGGGCGTGCCGGTCGCGTGGTCGACCCGCCAGAGACGCTCCGCCGTCGCGTGCAGCGAGAGCGACCGGATCCGGGCCCCGGGATGGTCGGCGAGCGTATCAGCCACCCTGTTGCACCCGGGCTGGTATTCGAGAGCGAAGACGAGTTCGCGCATACGCCCTCGTAGGAGTCCGTAAGTCATAACACGTGGCCCTGGACTCGCCGCGTTCTGCCCTTCGAATCAGATGGCCTTCTCGGAGGCAGGGACTCACGCCGTGCGACTGTACCACTTCGCGAGCCCGGCACTCGTGGCCATCTCGACGACGCCGAACGCGACCGCCGGAAGCGACGCGATCATCGGGAGGCCGGCCGCGATCACGAGTGCGGCTGCGACGGCGAAGTCCCGCATCCCGACCGAGAGGACCGAGGCGATCCGCGTCGGTCTCGGCCCCCGACGCCCGACGAGGAACCCGACCGCGTACCCGAGTCCGTTCAGCGTGACGACGCCGGCACCGACCCCGGCCAGCAGCGACAGGTTCGTCCGAACGATGTCGGCGTTCGCGGCGGTCACGCCACCGATGGTGAGGATCACCATCACTGCCGAAATCGCCGGATAGGAGGCATTGTAGCGGCCGACTCGATCGGGTTGATACGCCCGTGCGCCGACGGCGACCAGCATCGGCACGACGACGGCGACGACCAGCTGTTCGACGATCGGCATCGTCGGGACGTCGATCCCGCCGGCGAGGAGGGCGACGACGAGGGCGAGAAACGGCATCGTGACGTGTCCCGCGAGGACGAAGCCGAGCGTCCAGGCGTCGATGCCACGGAACTGCTCGACCGAGAGCGTCAGCGAGAT
>JBEPXB010000072.1:0-8469 GCA_041642135.1 Halobacteriales archaeon
GCGAGCCGTTCGCGGGCGATCCCCGGTACGTCCTGAAGCAGGCGATCGATCGCGCCAACGAACTGGGCTTCGAGGTCAACGCCGCGCCCGAGCCGGAGTTCTTCCTGTTCGAGGAGGACGAGGACGGCCGCGCGACCACTGTCACGAACGATGCCGGCGGTTACTTCGATCTCGCACCGAAGGACCTCGCGAGCGACGTCCGCCGTGACATCATCTACGGCCTCGAGGACATGGGCTTCGAGGTCGAGGCGAGCCACCACGAGGTCGCACAGGGCCAGCACGAGATCAACTTCCGGTACGCCGACGCGCTCACCACGGCCGACAACGTCGCGACGTTCCGGGCGGTCGTCCGGGCCATCGCGGCCGAACACGACCTCCACGCGACGTTCATGCCGAAGCCCATCGCCCGCATCAACGGCTCGGGCATGCACACGCACATGTCGCTGTTCACCGAGGACGGCGAGAACGCGTTCCACGACGAGGACGACGAGTTCAACCTCAGCGAGACGGCCAAGCAGTTCCTCGCCGGCGTCCTCGAGCACGCGCCGGCCATCACCGCCGTCTCGAATCCGACGGTCAACAGCTACAAGCGGCTGGTGCCCGGCTACGAGGCACCCGTCTACGTCGCCTGGTCCGACCGGAACCGCTCGGCGCTCATCCGCAAGCCCGCGGCACGCGTCCCGGCCGCCTCGCGCATCGAGGCCCGGTTCCCCGATCCCTCGTGTAACCCGTATCTCGCGTTCGCCGCGCTGATCACCGCCGGGCTGGACGGTATAGAGCGCGGCCTCGAGTGTCCCGACCCGGTCCGCGAGAACATCTACGAGTTCGACGAGCAGACCCGCCAGGAGTACGGCATCGAGACGCTCCCGGGCGACCTCGGCGAGGCCGTCGACGCGCTGGAGGCCGACGAACTCGTCCAGGACGCCCTCGGCCCGCACGTCGCCGAGAAGTTCATCGAGGCCAAGCGCGCCGAGTTCGGCGAGTACATCGTCGAGGTCTCCCAGTGGGAGCTCGACCAGTACCTCGAGACGTTCTGAACGGCCCGACTTCCGACCCTTCTTTCGACGCCGCCCGCGAGCCGACGGCTTCGGTCGGGTTACCGCTACTCTACAACCGGTCCGTAACGTACTCGCCGACGAGCGGCGTGGCGAGGACCCCGCCGAGCGCGAGGGCCGTCCCGACGAACGCGACCGGCGGGGCGGGTTCGACAGCGTAGACGAGGCCGAACAGGCCGCCGAAGGCCGGGAGCCCGACGGCGAGGTTCACCAGGCCTGCCCGTGTGGACGCGGGCACCGCGACGAGGGCCGACCCGAGCGCTCCCCACGCGATCCGGGCCCCGAGGGTCGCCCCGAGGACCGCGACCGGCTCCCAGCGGAACCCCGCGAGAAGGAGCCCGGCGAGCGCGACGGCGACGGCGAGCGAGAGCCCCCGACCCGGACGGGCGCCGCGGTCGGAGAGCCGGTCGGCGACCACGAGGTAGCACAGACCGACGGCCAGCCCGACGACCACGTCGAGGGCGAAGTGGACGCCGATGACGACCCGCGAGAGCGCGATCAGGACGGCGACGGTACCCGCGACGGCGTAGCGAGCCCTGGGAGTCCCGACCCCGAGGACGGTCGCCGCGCCGACCCAGACGACGGCGGCGCCGGTGGCGTGGCCGCTCGGGAAGCCGTAGCCGTCGCCCGTCGCGGCGGCCGCGTAGACCCCGTCGAGCGGGTGGGGGAACAGGGCCACGAGTTCGGCGGCCCCCGCCCCGGGCGGTCGCGGGAACGCGAACGTCGCCTTCAGCGCCGTCGTCAGCGCCGCCGCACCCAGCGCCAGCGCGACGAGGTACGCCCCCTTCCGACGGTCGACCGCCCCCCGGAGGCGCGGGAGCCGGTCGCCGAAGAAGTAGACGGTCGAGAGCGCGAGGAAGTAGAACCAGAGGTCCCCGAGCTGGGTGACGAGGACGAACAGTACCACCACCGGGTCCGGGAGCGCCTCGAGCGCCTCGACGAGACCGACGCCGTGGGTGCTCATCGTCGTCTCGGCGTAGGGCGGCCGACTATTAGAACGGGACGGAACGTCGCGACGGCCGGGGACGGTCGTCGCCAACGGCGGCCGGGCACACAGAGTTCGAATTTCAGTCTCGGAACGCGCCGAAGCGGTCCTGGAGGCGACCGGGGAGCCGGCCCGCGCCGACGACGCCACCGACGATGAGCATCAGCGTGTAGAGCCCGAGCGTCGAGAGCCAGATCACGAGCATCGCGAGGATGGCCCAGCCCCCCGAGAGGTAGACGAAGGCCCCGAGCGTCATCGCGGTCCCGTACAGGAGAACGAGGTACGGCCCCCAGCCGCGGGCCTTCCCGCGGCGGAGCCGGCCGCGGACGTACCGCTTGAGCTCGCCCTCGATCTCCTCGCGGTGGACGGTGCGGTCCTCGACCCGGCCCTCGAACCGGTCGAGTTCGTCGTAGATCCGCTCCAGTTCCTCGCGGACGTCGTCGATGTCGTCCACGTCGAACCCCGCGCCCGAGAGGCCGGGCCCCTCCCCGGGGTCTCCCGGGCCACCGGCGCCGCCGAGTTCCGTCTCGGTACCCGGGATCGACTCGTCGCTCGCGCGCTGTGCCGCCGTGTCGTCGGTGGTGTCTCTGTCGGTCATGTGTGTATCGAGTCCGCCCGCGTCGACCCGGCCGGCGAGGACCGCGTTCAGGACGACGCCGACGAGGAGGATGAGCCCGCCGAAGTAGAGGAACGTCACGAGCAGGAGGACGGCGCCGAGGACGCCGTAGCCGTCGTAGCTCCCCGCGCTGGCCGCGTAGACCCGGAATCCGGTCTCGAGCAGCGTCCAGCCGAGGGCGGCGAACAGCGCGCCGGGGAGCGCCTCGCGGACCTCGATCTCCCCGGGCAGGAAGTAGTAGAGCGGGAGGAACGCGGCGGCCAGCCCGCCGACGAGCAGCAGGGTCCCGACGAGCCCCGCGAAGTCGACCCCGAACAGGACGAGATCCGGGTCCAGTATCGCCAGGCCCACGCCCACGGCCACCGTGACGACGATGCCGATGCCGACCGCCCCGAGCGTCACGACCCCGTCGCGGACCTGCTCGACGATGGAGTCGGGGAGCGGCGACCCGTACACCGTCGAGAACGCGACGTCCATCCCCCGGAACAGCTTCAGCCCGGACCAGAGGAGCACGGCCGTTCCGACGACACCGGCCCCCGCCTGTCCGGTCGTGTTCACCAGCGTCTCCTGGACGAGGGTCCCCGCCTGCGGGCCGAGCGCCTCGGCCGCGCTGTTCGCCAGCGCCAGCGCGAGCTCCTCGCCGCCGAACACCGAGGCCGCGACCACCGCCAGCAGCATGAGCGGGACCAGCGAGACGAACGCGTAGTACGCGAGGCTGGCCGCGATGAACGTGATACGGTCGTCGCGGACGCCCTGGACCGTCTGCCGTGTCACCCGAACGACGCTCCCGACCTGTCGGTTCACGGACCGGCGTTCGACCGACGGTAGTATAAAGCTTGTAAAGCGGGGCGCCATCCGTTCGTCCCGGCCTCGCGGTGGCCGAGTTCCGGGAACGTCGGCACCGGTCTACCGACTACCGGCTACTGATCACCGACCACCGATCTACCGACTACCGACCACCGACCGATTCGACCACAACACACAGGGGTTTCCCCGTCGGCCTCGCCGCATGGAACGGCTGCGCGTCGCCGTCGTCGTCGGGATCCTCCAGGGGGTGTTCGAGTGGCTTCCGGTCTCTAGCGAGGGGAACGTCGCGCTCTACCTCGCGGTCGTCGAGGGGCTCCCGTCCGACGCCGCCGTCCGCTACTCGCTGTTCCTCCACGCCGGGACCGCCGTCGCGGCCCTCGCCTACTACCGGGACGACGTCGGTGACCTGCTCTCCGGGCTCCGGTCCGGCGTCGAACCCGACGCCGACGGCACGAGCGGACGAGGAAGCGCGCCCCGCATGGAGGCCCGCTTCCTCCTCGTCGCGACGCTCGTCTCCGGACTCGTGGGGGTCGGCGCGTACCTCGCGCTGTCCGAACTCGTCTCGGCGGTCGCCGGCGGGGCCTTCGTCGCGCTCGTCGGGGCGCTGCTGGTCGGGACGGGACTCGTCCAGCGGCTGGCCGCCGGCCGGCTCGGGACCCGGAAGACACCGACGCTCCCCGATGCGGCGCTGGTCGGCGTCCTCCAGGGGCTCGCGGTGCTCCCCGGCGTCTCCCGGTCGGGGACGACCGTCTCGGCGCTGCTGCTACGGGGCTACGCCGGGCCCGCCGCGTTCCGACTCTCCTTTCTCCTCTCGATCCCGGCGGCGCTCGGAGCCGGCGCGCTCGCCGTCGCCGACGCCGGCCTCCCCACGCCGGGCCTCCCGGCCCTGCTCGCGCTCGCGACGAGCGCCGTCGTCGGCTACGCCACCATCGGCGTTCTCCTCCGGATCGTTCGCAGGGTGGCGTTCTGGGGGGTGTGCGTCGGCCTCGGAACGCTCGCCGTGCTCGGGGGCGCGCTAGCGCTGCTCTGAGCCCCCTCGCCCCGTGGCAGTATCAGGGGGGCTCGTCGCGCGTCGGTGTCGGTAGGTATTATCGCCCCCGGTCCCAAGCGCGGGCAATGCAGGACGCCTACAAGGAACTCATGTTCCGGAGCTTCAAGGACGCGATGGACGTCGTGGCGGACTACAACGAGTGGGTCGGGGAGTCGTTCGACCGCCAGGTGCCGGTGCCGCCGGGGGCGGTCCCGCAGGTGGCGATGATGCTCTACCAGAGCCGCGTCCGCGAGCACATGGGCGACACCGGGGAGTTCGACTTCCCCGAGTTCCAGAACCGGATGTACGAGTAGGACGGACGGCAGCGGTCGAAACGGGTTCCGGACCCCCACCAGTTATGCCCGTGCTTCTCGACGCCACCGAACATGGCCGAGTACGAGACCATCGCCGTCGAGCCCCACCCGGACGACGACCGCATCACGCGGGTCCGCCTGGACGCGCCCGAGCGGAACAACACCATCGACCTCACGATGCTGGCTGACCTCCACGAGGCGTTCACCGCCGCGGACCGCGATCGGGACGTCCAGGGGATACTGCTGGGGAGCACCTCGGACCCGTTCTGTGCCGGCGCGGACGTGAGCGAACTCCGCGAACTCGGGTTCGAGGACGGCACGCGCTGGATGCAGCTCTACTTCGATACGCTCGACGTCCTGCGTGACACGGGCAAGCCGGTGGTCGCCGCCGTCGACGGCACCTGCGTCGCCGGCGGGAACGAGCTGACGATGGCGTGTGACCTCGTCGTCGCGGGCGAATCGGCGCGGTTCGGTCAGCCGGAGGTCGGCGTCGGCTCCTCGGCCGCCGGCGGCGGCGTACAACTACTGCCGCTGCTGGTCGGCGAGAAGCGCGCCCGCGAGATGCTCCTACTGGGCGAACTGCTCTCCGCCGAGGAGGCAGAGCGCATCGGCCTCATAAATCGCGTCGTCGACGACGACGAGGTCGAGGACCGCGCGATGGGCCTCCTCACCAGGATAGTCGACACGAAGAGCCCGCAGGCCTACCGCGCGATCAAGGGGATCATGAAGACCTGGACGAACCTCGGCCTGCTCGCCGAGCCGATGGCCCGGGACATGACCGCGAGCGTGTGGGCGAGCGAGGAGTTCGACGAGCGCGTCTCGGCGTTCCTCGCCCGCCAGGAGCAGACCGCGCGGCCGTTCACCGGGACGCGACCCGACCCGTCGGCGGACGGGAGCGGCGACGGCGACGGGTAGGGTCGTCGAGACCCTGGACGCCCCTCGCCCCCGTCTTCGACCCGTCCTCCAGCGGTCAGCGCTGCCGTCCCTCGCGTAGTCCCTCGGTGAACCCCGTGACGATCCGACGGAGGAACAGGAAGACGAAGAAGATCACCAGCAGCAGGAAGAGGACGAGCCCGACGAGGACCGGGTCGACGTCGAGTTGCAGGAGCATATCCGCGGGTGCGCCCGCCGACAGCAAAGGGGTTTCGGGCCGCGTCGATACCGTGCCGCGAGCGTCGTCCGTCTCCACGGGTTCGCTCCCGCCGTGACAAAGTACTTGACCGGCCGTCGGATACGACCAACGCGATGGGACTGCTGCCCTCCAAGCCGGACCTCTCCTCCGAGGCCGACGCGGGTCCCCGGGTCGTCGGCGTCGACAGCGAGGACGCCGACGACCTCATGTCGGCGCTCACCTCCCGGACCGCCCGACGGCTCCTCTCGATACTCCACGAGGAGCCCGCACCCCCGTCCGGGCTCGCCGATCAGGTCGACACCAGCCTCCAGAACGTCCAGTACCACCTCGAACGGCTCGAGGACGCGGGCGCCGTCGAGGTGGTCGGGACCGCGTACTCCGAGAAGGGGCGGGAGATGGACGTCTACGCCCCCGCTGCCGAGCCGCTGGTCATCTACGCCGGCCGCGAGGAGGAGGCCTCCGGCCTGCGGGCCGCCCTCTCGCGGCTCGTCTCCGGGGTAGTTGCACTCGCCGTCGGCGCCGTCGCCGTCCAGGAAGTCTTCGGCGAGGGGCTCCCGTTCCCGGTCGCGCAGACCGGTGGTGGAGGCGGCGACGCCGGGGGTGCCGGGGGCGCGGATGGCGCGGACGGGGGAGACGGTGGTGGCGCCGGGAGCGCGGACGCACTGGAACCGACGCCCACGCCCGAGGACGGGGACGTGAGCCTGGCCGAGGCGCCCACGGAAACACCTACCCCGGCCGCGGAACCGAGTACGGGGACGGCCACCCCGGTCCCGACGGAGGCTGCCGAGACCACGACCGGGACGGCCGCACCCGCTGCGACCGGGACGCCCGTACCGACGCCGGAGCCGACGCCCGCGGCGACCGGAACGCCCGCGCCGATGGGCACGCCCACGCCGGCGGGGACGCCATCGCCCGTCGCGACGGAGGCGGCGACGCCCGTTCCGACCGAGGAAGCGACACCGATGGCGACGACCGAACCGACGCCGGCCGCGACGGCCACCGAACTCGCCACCGAAACCGTGCGGACCGTCACGGAGGCGGGCGGCGGCGGTGCGCTCGAACCGGCCGGACTCCCGCCCGGTCTGCTGTTCTTCCTCGGCGGGGCGCTCGTGCTCGTCGCCGCCGTGGCGCTGACGTACGGTCGCTGAACGAAGAGTCAAACGGCTCTTTGAGCCTACGACGCCTATTTGCACTACACTCGCATACCACCGGGTACGCTTCGGCCCTCCACCGAACGCGCCCGTCCCCGTCGCCGCCCGTTCTACAGTTCGAAGGCGTCGAGCAGCGTGCCGTCCGGTTCGACGAGTCGCCCGCTGATCCCCCGGCCCCCGCTCCCGCCGACTTCGAGTTCGGCGTGGGCCGGCCGGTGCCACCGCGGATCGGCGTGGCTCCCCGGGTTCAACACCGGCGGGTCGCGCTCGCCGTCGAACCCCGGCCTGTGCGAGTGACCCACGACGACGAGGTCGGCCATCGTCTCCCGGCCGAACATCGACAGCGCCGTGTCCGAGTGCTCGTGGCCGTGTACCATGGCGATCCGCTGACCCCCCCACTCGACCACGCGGTTCGCGGGCAACCGCTCGCGGAGTTCGGTCGGGTCGTTGTTGCCGTGGACGCCGCGGAACTCGACCGCCTCGGCCTCGAAGGCCTCTACCACCGACCGGGTGAGGAAGTCCCCCGCGTGGAGGACGAGTTCGGCCTCGCGGACCGCCTCCAGGGTCCGTCCCTCGAGCCGGTGGTCGGTCGTGCTGTGCGTGTCCGAGACGACGACGAGCATACGACCACTCGGGACCCGAGCGACATCAACCGGTCGACAGCGATTGGACGTGTCGACTCACCCCGTCTCGAACCGGCCTGACGCGTACTGTCCCGTCCCACCTCGTCCCCGCCGGTTCGACTCGGCAGCTCACCGCGGCACCGCGGTCGGTAGGCCTTTGAGACGGCGCCCACTCCCACTCGCCAATGGCAGGCAGCAGGTCGGTGGTCATCGCCGCGCTCGTCGCCAACGGAGCCATCGCGGTCCTGAAGTTCGTCGGCTTTCTCATCACGGGGAGCCCCTCGATGCTCTCGGAGACGTACCACTCGGTCTCCGACACCGGCAACCAGGTGTTCCTCCTCATCGGGATCCGGTACGGGGCGAAGGACGCCAACCGGCGACACCCGTTCGGCTACGGGAAAGCGCAGTTCTTCTACGCCTTCCTCGTCTCGGTGCTCCTGTTCGGCATCGCGGGGTGGGAGTCGGCCAAGCACGGCTACCAGGCGATCGTCGACCCGCACCCGGTGAGCACCAACACGGCGTCGCTGCTCGGGTTCACCTTCCCCGGCGTGTGGGTCAACTACGCCGTCCTCCTCGGAGCGATCGCGTTCGAGTCCTACGCGCTCAAGAAGGCCTACGCCGAGATGAAGCGGCAGATGATCGAGAACGACTGGGAGACGCTCCGGGAGGCGTTCCGGAAGACCAGCGACGTGACCACGCTCACGGCGCTCACCGAGGACACCATCGCGATGGGTGGTGCCGGGCTCGCGCTCCTCG
>JBEPXB010000073.1:0-8434 GCA_041642135.1 Halobacteriales archaeon
ACGGCCCGCCGGCGAGGGGGAGGGCAGACCTCCCGCGGCGGCCGACGGTGGGTCGAGGGGTGATGCCGATGAGTGACAGCGAGGTCGACGAGGCCGCGGTCCAGACCAACGTCCCGGAGGACGCCGACGTCGAGGTCACGGAGGCCGAGAGCCAGGACTCGGCGGCCGAGGAGGCCGCCAAGCACACCCCCCGCGGGATACCGCTCCGCGTCGAGAACCTCCGCAAGGAGTTCGGCGGCATCACCGCCGTCGACGGCGCCTCCTTCCAGGTCGAGGAGGGTACCCTGACGGGACTCATCGGGCCGAACGGCGCCGGCAAGTCCACGACGTTCAACTGCATCACCGGCGTGCTCAAGCCGACTGCCGGGGGCGTCTACTTCGAGGGCGAGGAGATCACGGGCCTCTCCCCGCACACGGTCGCGAACCGGGGGCTGGTCCGCACCTTCCAGATCGCCCGCGAACTCGAGGAGATGACCGTCCTCGAGAACATGATGCTCGCGCCGCGAGGCCAGCGCGGCGAGTCGCTCTGGCGGTCGGTGCTCCCGTTCGTCCGCAACTCGGTCGTCGACCAGGAGGAGGAGGTGCTGGAGCGGTGCTGGGAGATGCTGGACTTCTTCGAGATCGACCACCTCGCCCACGAGTACGCCGGCACGCTCTCCGGCGGCCAGCGCAAGCTGCTCGAACTCGCACGGGCGCTGCTGACCGACCCGGAGATGCTACTGCTCGACGAGCCGTTCGCGGGGGTGAACCCCTCGCTCGAGGCCCGCCTGCTGGAACACATCCACGAACTGCGCGAGCAGGGCTACACCTTCCTCATCGTCGAGCACGACATGGACCTCATCATGCAGAACTGCGAGCACGTCATCGTCATGCACCAGGGACGGGTGCTCATGGAGGGAGCGCCGGAGGCGGTCAAGAGTGACGAGCGCGTCATCGAGGCCTACCTCGGGGGTGAGGTCGAATGAGCGGGACCGAACCCGCCGAGGGCACAGAGGGCGGTAGCGGAAGGGACGCCGTCGCCGGGGAGGGTGACGGGACCGGAGAGGCGACCGCCGGGGCCGCGACGGAGGTCTCGACGTGGACCGACAGCCTCCTGCAGGTCCGGAACCTCGACGCGGGCTACGGCGACCTGCAGATCCTCACGGACGTCGCGATGGACGTCCGCGACGGCGAGTACGTCACCATCGTCGGGCCGAACGGCGCCGGCAAGTCGACGGTGATGAAGTCCGTCTTCGGGCTCACCGCCCACATGGGCGGGACCGTCACGTTCGCCGGGACGGACATCACGGCGTGGAACCCCGAGGACATCATCCACGAGGGGCTCGGGTACGTCCCGCAGAACGACAACGTGTTCCCGACGCTGTCGGTGCGCGAGAACCTCGAGATGGGCGCGTACATCCTCGACGAGGTGCCCCAGGACGCCCTGCGGATGGTGTTCGACCGGTTCCCGATCCTGGAGGAGCGACAGGAGCAGAAGGCCGGGACGCTCTCCGGCGGACAGCAGCAGATGCTGGCGATGGGTCGTGCGCTGATGCTCTCGCCGGAACTGCTGCTGCTCGACGAGCCCTCGGCGGGCCTCGCGCCCGACCTCGTCGACGAGATGTTCGAAAAGGTCGACGAGATCAACGACGCCGGCACGGCCGTCCTGATGGTCGAGCAGAACGCCAAGGAGGCGCTCCGGCGCTGTGATCGGGGTTACGTCCTGGTCAACGGTACAAATCGCTACGAGGACTCCGGCGAGGCACTGCTGAACGACCCGAAGGTCAGACAGGACTTCCTCGGCGGGTAGCGCCCGAAAGAATCGAGTCGGCTTTCCGGGGGTTCCAGCCCGGTCGCCTCAGTTGCCCGACGTGAGCGCCTCCTGGACGACGGACGTGTAGGAGGACTCGTTCTGGTTGTAGGCGATCTGGTCGTACACCGACCCGCCGAACGTGTTCCGGAAGACGTTCGCGAACCGCTCGGAGAGCTGCTGGCCGTAGTCGTTGTTGACGTACAGCGTGGCAGCGCTCGACCCGCCGAGGCGCTCCGCGGCGACCTGTGCCATCACGCGGCCCTGCAGGCGGTCCGAGGGCGCCGTCCGGAAGATGTAGTCGTCGTCCTCCAGGTTCGTCACCGACAGCGCCGTCGAGGACGGCGAGCATCCGACGACTTGGTTCGGGATGAACGCCTGCTGTGAGACGGGAACGTTCACGCCGGAGGACGCCGAGCCACAGACGAACGGGACGCCGGCGTTCACCAGCGAGTTCGCCGCCGCCACCCCCGCCGACGGGTCCGTCTGCGTGTCCTCGACCTGCGCGTTCACCTCGAGGTCGAGGTCCGAGTCGTTGACGAGGATCGCCGGGAGTTCCGCCGCCTGGATCATCGGCTGGCCGGTCGAGGCCAGGTTCCCCGTCTCGGGCAGCAGGATCCCCACCGAGGCCGTGCGGCCGAACCCGCCGGGACCGCTGTCGGCCGAGGGGCCGGCCCCGTCGGGGTTCGACCCCTCGAAGTTCTGGACCTCCTGGGTCTCGGTCGCCTCCTCGTCGGCGCCGACGAAGTTCCAGATGGCGTACGCGGCCGAGGCCGGGTCGCCGTTCTGGTCGAAGTTCGTTACCGATGACGCCCCCTGGTAGTTGACGTCCTCACCGTTGGCGGCCGCCTCGACCCCCTCGATGAAGTTCTGCGGGCCGACCTCCATCCCGCCGGGATTGGCGATGCGGCGCATCTGGTCGCGGACGGCCGTCCCGCTGTTCTCGCCCGCGGCCGCGTTCGCGAGGATCCCGATGGCGATCGAGTCGTACGACTGGGAGGTGAACACACCCGGGGCGTTCCCGTACTCCTCCTGGAACTGGTCGGCGAACGCCTGCTGGTTCGGGCCGCCGGCGGCCGGCGCCGTCCCCGTGACGTTCGCCATGTCGTTGCCGACCTGCCCGGGGAGCGCCGGGTCCCGGAGCCCGTCCGGGATGAGAATCTCCTCGGATCCGTCGCTCTGGCTGTAGTAGTCCCGGAACAGCTGGATGCCGTCCTGTGGGTAACCGATGACGACGAGGACATCGGGGCTGCCGTCACCGCCACCGCCGTCGCCCATCGTCTCGGTCGGGGTGTCGTCACCACCGTCACCGCCGTCACCCATCGTCTCCGTCGGGGTCGCCTCCCCGCCGCCATCGCCTCCATCGCCTCCATCGCCACCGCCGCCGTCGCCGCCGTCGCCGCCGGTGCAGCCGGCGAGTGCGGCGATCCCCGCCACACCCGCGCTCTTCAGCCACGTCCGGCGCGAGACGTCTCGTTGTGGTGTCATACCAAGGTCGTATTCCAGCCGACTCATTATAAACCTGTCTCGCCGCCGCCGATGCCAGGGGACCGTAGTCGCTCGGTACAGAGGGTTCGACCGACGTGACCGTTCGGTAGCTCATACGGTCGTGCGTAATTCTTTGCCGCCTCACGGCCCCTCGTTCCACTCACCGGTCTCGAGACACCGATCGTCCCAGAGATCGCTGAAAACGGTTGCGCACGACCGTATCAGACGTCCCGACAGTCCGGACAGAGCATTCGGCCGTCGTCTTCGAGGAGATCGCGCGACAGCGCCCCGCACTCCTGGCAGATGCTCTGGTCGGAGATGGCCCGGTCGGACGTGACCGCCCGGTCGTCGTCGAGGGCGTCGCCGTTCATCGCCGTCTCGACGTCGACCGGCTTGTCGTACCGTTCGATGGTCGTCGCCGAGAGCAGATCGTGCTCGGTGACGAGTCCGAGGACCTCCCCCTCGGCGACGAGCAGGCGCCGGCTCCCGTGGGTGGTCATCTCGTCGACGGCGACGTCGACCCGGCTGTCCGGGCCGACCGTCGGGACCGGACCGACGACGACGTCGCCGACGGCGACGGACTCCGGGTCCCGTCCCTCGCTGACCACGCTCAGGACGTCCCGCTCGGTCAGGAGCCCGACGGGCTCCTGTCCCCGGAGGACCACCGCGCACTCGGCCCCCTCCTCGAGTAACAGCTCGGCGACGGACCGAACGTCGTCGGCCTCGCTCACACCGACGAACTCACGGTCCATCACCTCCCTGACAGTGAGTTCAGCGTCCATGGCCCGGGATTGGCCATCCCCCGGCTAAAAGCTACCCCCGGCAGGCTTATGCCACGACGTGACATACGTACGTGATCGGCAACCGATCGACCCGCTCAGCGCCGGAACTCGACGGTCGGTCCCTCGTGCCGGCAGGTCTCCAGGGCGTGCTTGGCCGCGATGCCCGCCGACTGCGCGGTCCGGTCCCGGCCGACCCCTACCTTCAGGTCGACGCCGACGGCCTCGTGGACGTGCTCGCAGGCGTCGGCGTACTCGGCCTCGGTCACGTCCGAACAGACCGCGATGACGTTGTCCCCGCCGACGAAGAACGCGAGCGAGTCGTGGGCCCGGCGCATGTACCGCATCAGTTCGGCGTACCCCTGCTCGATGTGGATGAACGTGTCGAACTCGTTGAGCCGGTCGGTGTACTTCCCGGTGGCGTCGTTCACGTCGAAGTGGGCGATCTGGACGTCCTCCGGCCCCCGTTCGCTCTCGCCGAGCGGCTCCCCGCGGAGGATCTCGGTCCGGCCCTCGTCCTGGGCGCTGCCGGCGTCCTGGAGCTGGTCGGTGGCCTCCCCGAGCGCGACCGCCGGCGAGGGGTCGACGGCGACCGACAGCGACACCGACACGGGGTAGCGGTTGCCGACCGACTCCTGGATGAGCGAGTGGGCCGCCGCGTCGAGCCCGTTCGTCACGGCGACCATGTTGTCGAACCGCGAGAAGAAGACGTAGCCTTCGCGGTTGCCGACGAGCTGGGAGAGGTCGGCGTAGAGCCGCGACTGCAGCGTCTGGAGGTCGACCTCGCGCCGGGGCTCGGGCGTGACCGTCCACGGCCCGTAGTTGTCGATCTGGACCAGGGTGACCTGCGTGTTCGTCACGGTCGGCTCTCCGGGTCGCCTCCTTATGTGCGTTATCGTTCACGGATCCGTGACGGCCGGTCATCTCCCTCTCGCGGGCGAGATCCGGGGGTTCATACCCCCGCGGGCGGACGGGCGGACAATGACCGTCCCGTCGCTCGTCGTGGGCATCGGTGGGGGGACCGGTGCGGGCAAGACCACCATCGCCAGGCGGGTCACCGACGGCGTGGAGTCCGTGTCGGTCGTGCCGCTCGACAACTACTATCGCGAGCGCTCCGGGATGCCCCTATCGGAGCGCCGGGAGATAAACTACGACCACCCCGACGCGTTCGACTGGCCGCTCGTCCGCGAGCAGATCTCGGCGCTCTGTGAGGGCCGAACCGTCGAGATGCCGGGGTACGACTTCACCGTCCACAACCGCACCGACGAGACCATCCGGGTCGAACCGGGCGAGGTGGTCGTCGTCGAGGGGATCCTCGCGCTCTACGACGACGCCCTCGGCGAGATGCTCGACCTGAAGATCTACGTCGAGACCGACGCCGACGTCCGCATCCTCCGTCGTATCCGTCGGGACGTCGTCGAGCGCGGCCGGGACCTCGAGGGCGTCATCGACCAGTACCTCTCGACGGTGAAACCGATGCACGAGCAGTTCGTCCGACCCACGAAGGCCGAGGCGGACCTCATCATCCCCGAGGGGGTCAACGAGACGGCCGTCGACCTCCTCCGCGAGCGGGTCCGGAGCGTCGTCGGGAGCGACCCCCCGGAGCCGTTCTCCGAGTGAGTCGACCCTGCCTCGTTCTCCCCGCTCCAGTTCATACGGTCGTGCGCAACCGTTTTCAGCGATCTCTGGGACGATCGGTGTCTCGAGACCGGTGGGACGGAACGAGGGGCCGTGAGGCGGCAAAGAATTACGCACGACCGTATCAGTCCTCCTCGTTCCCGGCTCGGTCCTCCTCGTTCCCGGCCTCGCCGGTCCCCCCCGGTTCGCCCTCCCAGTAGTCGACGTCGTCCTCGAGCCGGTAGTAGCCCGAGACCGTTCGCTCGTCCGACGATCCCGGCGGGGCGCCCGCGTAGACGCCGAACTTCCCCGAGTCGGGGTAGACGGTCACGTCGGGCTCGACCATCGTCGAGAGCATCAGATACCGCAGGGGTTCGTCCGAATCGTTCGAGACGCGGTGGCCCCCCTCCTCGCTCGCGGGGAACGCGAGGTAGTCCCCCTCCGTCACGGGCGACTCGCCTTCCGGACCGCGCACCCGTCCCGAACCCGCGAGGACGTACATCGCCTCCTCGTTCGCGGTGTGGTAGTGGTACGGCCAGGCGCGCTCGCCCGGCGGGAGTTCGTAGAGGCTACAGCCGAGCCGCTCGCCCCCCGCGGCCTCGGCCAGCCGCTTGCGCCCGAACCGGGCGGCACCCCGGTCGTACTCCTGCCACTCGAGATCGGCTTCGTTCGTCGGGTCCGTCATACCCGACCCAGAGGGCGGACGGTGAAAAGGCTCGGCCGGATCCGGGGCTACTCGGGGAACGTCTCGGGGTCGACGAACCACATACCGCCGCGGCGCATCGCACGCCCGACGGCCCGGTGGAACGCCTCGATGTCCTCGAACTCGTCCTCGGGGACGTGCTCGAATATCTCGGCGACGCTGACGACGGTCTCGTGGTCGAGACGGACGGGTTCGTCGGCGTGTGCCTCGAGGAACTCCGCCTTCGAGAGCGGGAAGTCCTCCTCCTCGTCGACCTTCTTCGCCAGCACGGCCTGCCCGTACTTGCGCATCCCCTCGCTGCCCTCCTCGCCGTCGGGGTCGTGCGGCCAGTCGCTCATAGCGGGAGGGTCGAAGGCCCCGAGCAAAGGCGTTCCGCTCTCCGCACGCGCGACGGCAAACGTCCGACGAGCCAGGCGGAAGGCACAACACCCCCCGTCGAGAACCCGGAACGACGACCGGATGTACTCGAAGTCCCACCTCCTCATCTCCCTCGCAGTCGGGACGGCCGTTGCGATCATCACCGGACAGCCGCCGGTCCCCGCGGCGGCGACGGTCGCGTACGCGGGCGTCCTCGGCGTCGGCATCGACTTCGACCACTTCCTCCTCGCGCGACTGAACACCGGGAACTGGGACGCGCTGCTCGGGGTGGTCCGGAACCCGCGGCGGGCGGTCTTCGACCAGCGGGACATCTTCGACGCGGACGAGGACATGACGAGGCTCCAGCGACTGCTCAGCCACGTCGTGCTCGGTGGTGTGCTGGTCGCCGCGCTCTATCCGCTCTCCGCGTACGCCGCCCTCGTCTCGGCGGTCGTCCTCTACGTCCACGTCCTCAGCGACCTCTACCAGGACGTCCGCGACGAGGCCGAGGAGCGGGCGGGCCCCGGACGGCTCTGAACGGGCCCTCGACAGCGTGGTGCCCGGGGTGTTACTCCTCCAGCGCGTCGGCGATGCGCTCGTGTGCCCGGACGAACCGCCAGATCAGGTAGAGCAGCACCAGCGGGATGGCGATGCCGAACCAGGCGAGGATCTGCTGGGCGATCACGACGCTGTAGACGAGGGTAACCAGAGCGACGACGACGATGGCGACGACGACGTTCCGTTCGCCGGGTCCGTTGGAGGGCATGGGGGACGCCCGGAGGGATACCCCTACGACGGAAAAGTCTTGTCAGTTCGGGATCCTGACGTCCCCGGTCGACGGGTCCGCATCGGAGGGCGCCGCACACTCCCACGCCCCTCTCGCGGCTACCGTCTGGACGGCTGTCGGGCGCGGTGGCCGGCGTAGACGAGGGCGAGGAAACAGGCGACCACGACGCCGACACCGGCGAGCACGAGCGTCCCGGCATCGGAATCGAACCCCCGCGTGAGGAACGACAGGGCCCCGAGCAGGTACGGGACCACGAGGAGCCCGAGGATGAGGTACTACCGTCGCTCGATGGCGTCGAGCCGACGGTGGAGGGCTGACTCGTCCATGCGCCGCATTCCGACATGGACATCATATCCCCTCGGTCGCGGTGTGGCGGGTGACGGTGCGCTCGCTCCCGCAGTACGGCCAGCGTCGGCTGGCCGCGAAGGTCGCGAGAAATACGGTGGGACTGGGATTCGAACCCAGGAAGCCTCTCGGCTACCGGTTTTCAAGACCGGCGCAATGGGCCGCTCTGCCATCCCACCTCGTCGGGAGATACCGGGTGGCGGTCCAAATCGGTTGCGGTCGAACCGGGCCGTCCGTCGAACTTAGGGTCCCCCGTCCCCAGGAGCCACCGATGAGGGCTCACGCACCGGGGAGCGTCACGGGACTGTTCGCACCGGCGGGCGAGGACGGCGCCCCCGGCGGCGGCGCGAGCTTCGCCACCGAGGACGGCGTGGTCGTCGAGGTCACCCCGGCGACCGAGACGACGATCACGGTCGACGGGGAGCCGGCCCCGTTCGAGCCGGTCGAACGGGTCCTCGCCGCGCTCGACGTGACGGCGGCGGGCGACGTCCGCCCGGCGGGCCCCCGGGGCCCGGGGTTCGGCGCGCGCGGCGCCGCGACGCTGGCGACGGCGCTGGCCGCGAACGAGC
>JBEPXB010000074.1:0-8408 GCA_041642135.1 Halobacteriales archaeon
CGAGCTGGCGTGGTGGCTGCTCGAGGAGATGATCGAGGAAGGCGACCTCGACCGGGGGGAGATCGTCGAGCAGTACCCGACCGTCGACGGGACGGTGGTCGAGCGGACGCCGTTGGAGAGCGAGGCGCGAGCGGACGCGAGCGCCTCGGAAACGCGAGCGGCGACTGCAGGGAGCCGCGAGTAGCGGGGCCGAAGCGACCGCAGGGAGCGAAGCCCCGGTGAAACGAGCGGGGAGCTAAGCGACCCGCGAGCAGCGGGGCCGCAGGGAGCGAAGCGACCGAGACCCCGGGGACGCGAGCGAAAGCGAGCGTCTCGGGGCCACGAGTGGAGGCACAGCGAGAGCGATGTCGAGCGACCCCTGGAGCACGTTCAGCGGGTTCCGGAGGTCGTGACTGACGATGGAGGCGAACTCCTCGAGCCGTTCGTTCTTCCGTGCGAGCCGCTCGTTGGCCCGCCGTCGCTCGAGTTCGTAGCTCACCCACTGGGCCATCAGGTCGACGAGCGTCACCTGCCAGTCGGAGAACGGATCGTCCCTCGGCTCCTCGTCGTAGAAGCGGAACGTCCCGTAGATCTCGCCGTCGACGCGGAGGGGGGCGCCGAGATAACAGGAGATGCCCCACTCGGTGTAGCCGGCGCGTTCTGCGAGGTCGGGAGCGTCGTCGGCGACGTCGGCGAGCACGTCCCGTCCGGTGGTCACGAGCGCCTCGACCTGCTCGTCGAACGAACGGCCCACGTTCGCGACGACGTCGTAGACTTCCCGGAGGACCCGTTCGCGGGACTCGATCCGTTCGCGATGCCGCTGCTGCTCGGTGACGTCGTGGAAGAAGCCCGAGAGGCCGCTCTCGGAGGGGTAGGCCTGCCCGTCGAACCAGGTATCGGGCGGGGCGTGGTGCTCGCGGAAGG
Source organism: Halobacteriales archaeon (assembly GCA_041642135.1). GTDB lineage: Archaea > Halobacteriota > Halobacteria > Halobacteriales > Haloarculaceae > Salinirubellus. The sequence goes on from JBEPXB010000074.1 coordinate 904, forward strand.
AGACCGGTTCCTGTGTCCGCATCCCCTCGTGGTAGCGGTCGTAGAACACGTCCGCGACCGCCGCCATCACCCGCTCGGCGTCCCCGGGTTCGAAGAAGTCGGCGGGGCTCATCGAGTCGAGTTCCCCGTCCCCGTAGCCGGTCACCTCGACGACCGCGCGGTTCCAGTGGCTGAGCCGTCCCCGCTCGTCGAAGGTGAAGAACAGATCGTCCAGCGAGTCGAGCATGGAGCCGGCGAAGTCGTCCGGAATCGCCGTCGTAGAGCGTTCGGACATCGTGTGCCAGGTATCCACGGGTCCAGTGGTCGAACGGACGCCGTCCGGTGTCCGTATAAGACTACGGGGGGAATCGGCGGGTCTGCGATCGATCGGCACCTCCCCACCGCCGCACCAACGTTTATCACCGGCTCCAGTCCAACGGCGTGACCATGGCAGAGTTCACCGTGGTCCACAACGGCTCGACGAACCTACCGCTGAAACGGACCGGCGACGACGGACTCGTCGTCCCCGACGCCACGATCGCGGAGCTACACGAGGACTGCCACCGGGTGCTCGACGACCAGGTACGCCACGGGGTGCTCGCCGAGGAGTACGGCTTCGACCGTATCAGCTACACCGAGCACCACTTCCAGCTCGCGGGCGCGGAGTTCAGCCCGAACCCCCTCATGACCGAGATGGCCGTCGCCGCCCGGACCTCCGACATCCGGCTGGTTCAGCTGGCGAACATCGTCAACTGGCACGATCCCATCAGGTTCGCCGAGCAGACCGCCCAGCTCGACGTCATGAGCGGCGGCCGGGTCGAAGTCGGCGTGGGCCGTGGCTACCAGCCCCGCGAGAACGAGATCCTCGGACAGTACTGGGGCGGGACCGTCCAGGACCAGGAGAAGAACCGCGTCTCCTTCGACGAGAAGCTCGAGCTCATCAAGCGGGCGTGGACGGAGGACGCCTTCTCGCACGTCGGCGAGTACCACTCGGTGCCGCCGAAGCACACCAAGTGGCACCACGAGCAGGAGCGGCGCTACCTCGAGGACGACGCCTCCGAGTACGACGTGGAGGACTACATCGACTGGAAGGAGGGCGACCTCTACTCCTCGGGGCTCTGGTCGCCGGTCGTCTCCGGCGGGTCGACGCTCACCGGCCTGACGGTGTTCCCGCAACCAGTCCAGAAGCCCCACCCGCAGCTCTGGCAGCCGGTCACCTCCTACCGGTCGGTGCGCTACGCCGCCGAGCACGGCATGAACGGCATCTCCTTCGGCGACCCGAACGTCGGGAAGAACATGGCCCGCTACCACGAGGCCGCCGAGGCGGCCGGCTGGCCGGACCACCGGCCCGATCACGACGGCGAGCCGTTCGAGTTCGGCTGGGACGAGGAACGAGGGAGGGGCCTCGCCACCGGGCTGTGGGTGTTCAACACCGAGGTGGCGAGCGAGGAGACGTTCGAGAACTGGAAGCTCGGGCTCGAACACGGCTGGGACTACTTCGGCCCGTTCGGGTTCAACCGCGCCATCACCGGAGACATCGACCAACGGGCGACCGCCGGGGCGGTCATCGACGCCGGGGTCGCGATCGTCGGCGACACCGAGGAGATAATCGACGGCGTCGCGGCACTGAAAGAGGAGACCGGCACCCACGACCTCCACCTGGGTATCTTCTTCGAAACTGGGGGGATCAGCGGCGAGGACGCCGACGAACAGCTCCGCGCGTTCGGCGAGGAGGTGATCCCCTACTTCCGGGAACTGGAGGACTGATCCCGCCCGGGAGCTCGTTCGCACCGGCGGCGGTGCGACCGGACCGCTCAGAACGTCGCCCGCTCCGCCAGGAACGTCTCCACCTCCGCGTTGAACACCTCGGGACGCTCGAAGTTGGCCGAGTGACCCGCGCCCTCGACCGTCGCGACGGTGACGTCCGCGAGTCGGTCGGTGAGCGCCGCGACCGCCCGTGGCGGCATGAACGGATCGAACTCGCCGGCGAGCGCGAGGACCGGCACGTCAGCGAGCCGGGCGGGGTCGGTCCCGAACCGCTCGACGACGGGGTGGACCTCGTCGAACGACGGCGGAGCGTGTCGGTTCAGTTCGGTGATGGCCTCCGAGAGGAACGCCCGCTCGCGGTCGAGCGGCTCCGGGTCGGGAACCTCGCCGGCCTCGGCGAGCAGTTCGGCGTGGCGCTCGCGGGGCAGGAGCCCGGCGGGCGTCCCCGAGAGGACGAGCGCGGCGACGCGGTCGGGGTGCCGGGTGGCGAACGCGGCCGCGGTCCAGCCGTTCATCGAGTGGCCGACGAGAGCCACGCGTCCGTCGGTATCGGCGTCGTCGTCGCCGCCGACCACGCGGTCGAGGACGGCCTCGAGGTCGTCGACGAACGCCGAGGCGCCGGGCCCCTCCGGGGCGTCGGCCGAGAGGCCGAACCCCCGTCCGTCGGGCGCGAGACAGCGGTACGAGTCCTCGAGGGCTGGCACCTGCTGCCACCAGGAAAGGTGGTTCCCGCTGAACCCGTGGAGGAGCACGAGCGGCGGACCGTTTCCGTGGACCGCACAGAACAGGTCGGTGCCGTCGACCGGGACGCGTTCGAGCATGGGCTCCGGTGAGGCGGCACCGGCTTAGCTGTTGGTACCGTGGTCCCCGACACCCGGGCTTCGGACTCCGACGGAACCGGAAACGACACCCCGAAGGGGCGGAGCCTGATGTATCGGCGATAAGCTATTAGTAGTGGTGCGCGGAACCGTCGAGCGACAATCACCCGAAGCGAGCTGGGGGGTCCCGGGATGAGGATTACAGACAGATGGCAACAGACGAATCCGGACGAGGGCGACTGCGCGAGGAGGGGCGACGAGCGGACGAGCAGTCGTCCGATCCGGGGCGCGGGACCGGCGACGGCGAGGCCCCGACGGAGTCGAAAGCCGGGTCGACCGGGCGACTCTCCGGCGAGGAACTGCTCCTCCCGGCGGGGAGCGAGCGGACGCCGACGCTGAGCGTCGTCATGCCGACGCTGAACGAGGAGGGCGGCGTCGCCGAGTGCATCGACCGGATCACGCGGGCACTCGAGGAGCTCCAGGTGTACGGCGAGGTGATCGTGAGCGACTCCTCGACCGACCGGACGCCCGAGATCGCGGCCGAGCACGGCGCCATCGTCGTCACGCCTGACCGGCCGGGGTACGGCTACGCCTACCGCTACGCCTTCCGGCACGCCCGGGGGGAGTACGTGGCCATCGGCGACGCCGACACGACCTACGACTTCGCCGAACTCCCGGGGCTCTATCGGCTCGTCGCGGAGGGCGACGCCGACATGGCGATGGGGAGCCGCCTGGAGGGGGAGATCAAGCCGGGGGCGATGCCGAAGCTCCACCAGTACGTGGGCAACCCCCTGCTGACGAAGTTCCTCAACGTCTTCTACGGCGCCGGGGTCTCGGACGCCCACAGCGGCTTCCGGGTCATCCGTCGGTCGACCCTCGAGGGGCTGAACCTCGGGACCGACGGGATGGAGTTCGCCAGCGAGATGGTGATGGAGGCCGCGGCCCGCGATCTGGAGATCGCCGAACGGCCGATCACCTACCACGAGCGGGAGGGCGAGGCGACCCTCGAGAGCTTCCGCGACGGCTGGCGACACGTCCGGTTCATGCTCCTGAACGCGCCGGGCTACCTGTTCTCGGTCCCGGGCGTGCTGCTCGTGGCGGCCGGCGCCCTGCTCGTCGCCGGCTCGCTGCTCGGGGTCGAGCCGTTCGGGGCGACCCTGGGCATCCGGAGCGTCATCGCCGGCTGTCTGGCCGTCATCGTCGGGACGCAGGTGTTCGCCTTCGGCGTGTTCGCGGCCGCGGCGGCGGACCCGATCCGGACCCCCGGGGACCCGCTGACCCGCGCGGTCGTCGAGCGGGTCGGTCTGGAACGGGGGGCGCTCGCCGGGCTACTCGTCTTCGGCGCGGGCGCCGCGTACCTGCTGGTCCTCACCGCCCGCTGGGTGAGTTCGGGGTTCGTGGCGCCCCCCTCCCCGGCGCTCGACGTGGTGGCGCTGGCGGCGACCGTGCTGGGTCTGCAGGTCGTCTTCTCGTCGTTCTTCCTGAGCGCGGTCGGCGACGACGCGTTCTGACGCCCTCGTCGCGTAGCTTTAAGTCCGGAAGCGCTGGATTTAACCACGACTGTGGGGTGATAGTGTCCATGGACCAACGCGACGGCCGGCGCTCGCTCGACCTCCCGGGCGAGGTCGTCGACCGGGTCGAGCGCCGCCTCCCGCGGACCGACTTCGAGACGCCGGCGGCGTACGTCACCTACGTCATGCGGGAGGTGCTCTACTACGTGGAGTCGGAGGCCGACGAGGAGTTCGAGCCCGTCGACGAGGCCGACGTGAAGGACCGCCTGCGCTCGCTCGGCTACCTCGACGAGTAGGATGGACTGGCCGTCGGTCTCCGTGGTGATCCCGACCAGGGACGCCGGACCGGGGTTCGAGGAGCTCCTCTCCCGGATCGACGAGCAGGACCTCCCCGCTCCGGTCGAGGTGGTGGTCGTCGACTCGGGGTCGACCGACGGGACCCCCGGACTGGCCGGCGAGTTCGGCGCGACCGTCCGGCACATCGATCCCGAGGAGTTCCACCACGCCCGGACCCGGAACTACGGGGCCGAGTGTGCCTCGAACGAGGTGATCGTCTTCACGGTCCAGGACGCACGTCCCATCGACGAGACGTGGCTCCGGCGGCTCGTCGGCGCCCTCGAGGGCGAGGACGTGGGGGTCGCCTACGGACGACAGGTGGCGTACCCGGACGCCAAGCCGATGGACCGGTTCTTCTACGAGTATTTCTACCCCTCCGAACCGCGGACGATCACCCCCGAGGACGGCGCGGACCACCGGGAGCTCTACCTCCAGAACGTCTTCATCTCGGACGTCACCGCCGCGGTCCCGCGGGAGGTCTGGTCGGCGGTCCGGTTCGACCCGGACACGCCGATGTCCGAGGACAAGGAGCTCGCCATCCGGCTGCTCGACGCGGGCTACAGCCTCCGGTACGAGCCGGAGGCGGTGGTCCACCACTCCCACGAGTACACGCTCGAGAGCCTGTTCCGCCGGCGCTACGACGACGGCGCGGCCTACGCCGACATCGCCGAGGAGGGCGAGCCCGCCTACCTCTCGAACGGCCTCTCGTACGTCGCCGCGGAGATGCGACACCTGCTCTCGAACGGCGAGTGGGAGTGGCTCCCCTACGCGATGGTGTACGACGCGGTCCACTTCCTCGCCTTCCAGCTGGGCCGCCGCGACGACCGCCTCCCGACGCCGCTCAAACGCGCCCTGGGGGTGTCCTGATGGCCGTCGAGGGCGTCCTCCTGGTGACGGTCGACGCGCTCCGGGCGGACCACTGCGGGTTCCTCGGCTACGACGGGGCGACGACGCCGTTCCTCGATTCGCTGGCCGCGGAGTCGCTGGTGTTCGAGTCGGCGTTCGCCGTCGGTCCCGGAACGCCCTCCTCCTTTGCCTCGCTGTTCTCCTCGCGGTACCCCCTCGAGTTCGGCGGTTACGAGGGGTTCTCGGCGACCCGACCCTCCCTCCCCGAACACCTCGAACGTCGCGGAGTGACGACCGCGGGCATCCACTCGAACCCCTACCTGTCGCGACACTACGGCTACGACCGCGGGTTCGACCACTTCGAGGACTCGTTCGAGGACGGGGACGAGCCGGGGCTGCTCGACCGGGTGAAGACCGAGGCGGGGGCGCTGCTCTCGCGTCACGAGACCCTCTACCGCCTCGGCCGGCGGCTCTTCCTCGCGGCCTTCGACGGGGAGAAGCCGTACGTCGACGCGACCGAGACGACCGACCGCCTCCTCGACTGGTTCGCGGGCGCGCCCGACCGCTCGTTCGCCTGGGCACACTACCTCGACGTCCACGGCCCGTACCACCCTCCCGAGGAGTACCTCGACCGCGATCTCCGACCCCCGCGGGTCGAGGCGCTGAACGACCGCCTCGCGGCCGGCGACGGCGACCTCTCCGGGTCGGAACTGGCCGACCTCGAGGCGCTGTACGACGGCGAACTGCGCTACGTCGACGCCGAACTCCGGCGGCTGTTCGAGACCTTGGAGGAACGCGGACGGCTCGAGGACACCGCCGTCGTCCTCACGGCGGACCACGGCGAGGAGTTCATGGACCACGGCCGACTCGGCCACTACCCCCGGCTCTACGACGAACTCGTCCACGTCCCGCTGCTGGTGTGGCTCCCGCCCGGCGCTCGCGGGGAACCCGACGCTCCCGCACTCCCGACGGATCGGGTGTCCGAACAGGTGAGCCTGCTCGACGTCGCGCCGACGGTGACCGACCTGCTCGGCGTCGAGCCCGCCCCGCGGTTCGGCGGCCGGTCCGCGCTCCGCGAGTCGGGCCACCCCGTCGTCTCGGAGGTGTCGAACCCCCACGGCGTGTTGAAGATCGACGAGCGGTTCCGCAGGCGGTCGGTCCGCGACGGGGGGTGGAAGCTCGTCGTCGGCCCCGACGGCGAGGAACTGTACGACCTCGAGACGGACCCGGACGAACTGGACGACCTGTGCGAGGAGCGACCGGACCGGGCGACCGAGTTGCGCGAGACGCTCGCCGAGGCACGCGGGATCGCGCCGGACGCGGTGTGACCGTGCGGGTCACGTTCGTCCTCCCGAGCGACGCCTCGACGGGTGGGGTCCGCGTCGTCTACGAGTACGCCGACCGGCTCACAGACCGGGGCCACGGCGTGACCGTCGTCGTTCCCACCGTCCCCCCGTATCCGCTCCGGCTCCTCCGCGAACAGGGCCCCCTGACGGTCGCGCGGAAGGCGCTCGACGCCTCCGGCTCGGACGGTGGCGTGGGGTGGGCGACCGAGGCGGAGGTCCTCCGGCTGCCCGCGCTCCGACGGCCGTTCCTCGACCGCGTGCCGGACGGGGACGCCGTGGTCGCCCCCAGCTGGCGGTCCGCGCCGGCCGTCTCCCGGCTTCCCGACTCGGCCGGCACGCCGTTCCACCTCGTCCAGCACTACGAGGCGTGGGCGCTCTGGGACGACGAGCGGTGCTGGCGCCGGGCCGAACGCCTCGCCGACGAGCGGGACCTCCCGGTACCTGTGGCGATGACCACGGTCGATCCCGGCGTCCGACTTCGGGGGTACAAGCGCCGGGTCGACGACGCGCTCTCGTTGCCGACCCGGAAAGTGGTCGTCACGGAGTGGCTCGGGACCGCGCTCGATCGGGTGTTCGGCCAGCGCTCGACGCACGTCCCGAACGGCGTCGACCACGGGACGTTCTATCCCGACGTCGAGGCGGTCGGAACCGGGACCGGGTCCGCCGTCCCCGACGAGGGGGACGGCCACGACACTGGAGGCGACCCGGATCCCGACACGCTCCGCGTCCTCGCGCCGTACCGGACCGCGAGGTGGAAGGGAACCGCCGACGCGCTGGCGGCGTTCCGCCGGGTCCGTCGCGAGCGCGACGACGTCCGGTTCGAGCTGTTCGGCCCCTCCGGCGGCGAGTCGGAACTCCCCGGGTGGGTCGAGTTCCGTGGTCGGGTCCCCGACACCCGACTC
>JBEPXB010000075.1:0-8383 GCA_041642135.1 Halobacteriales archaeon
CGGAGGAGCGGTTCCGGGAGTCACACGGGGTCGCCGGCGTCGGCAAGACCGTCTCGGCCGACTGGGCCGAGCAGTTCCCCGAGCACCTCCGGGCGAACGCGAACGGCCACGCCGCTCCGGAGCGGTGTCTCGCCGCACACCTCCTCGGCCCGGACGAACCGGTCCACCTCGAGGTGTGCAACACCGGGTTCGAGAACAACGTCACCCAGCGGATGAAGGGGGCGAAGGCCCGCGAGGACTGGACGCAGGTGCTCGACCCCCGGGCGGCCTGCCTGTGGGTCGACGGCGAGGACGGCGGGGTCCGGAGCGAGTCCGCCTTCGAGAAGCTCCGCGAGGGCGAGTTCGTCTTCCCGACCCTCTCGGGCGCGCTGGAGATGCTCGGACTGGAGGAGGCCGAGGCGACGGAGGCCGCCGAGGTCGTCAAGCGCCAGCGATCCGAGCGCGAGGGCGTGACCGTCCGCGGCGACGTGGTGTGAACCGGGGTACGGCCGCGGGCACCCGCGATCGCCTACACCCGGCCGACGGTAACGTAGAACGGCACCGTCTCCCGCCGCCGGTACTCCCCGTCGCGGAGCTGCCGGACGGCCTCGCGACCCATCGCGCGCCAGGACTCCCGGAGCGCGTCGAGTTCCTCCGGGGTCGCCCCGTCGGCGAGGACCTCCCGGCGCTCGCGGAGGCCGGCACCGCTCGCCTTCCGCGTCGCCGCGCGGACCGCCGCCTCGGAGTAGGGCGGCTCGACGGCACGCTCGAAGTCGTACCGACGGGTCGAGACGTCCGAGAGGCCGGCCCGCTCGAACGCCGCCGAGGCGTCGCCGAGCGAGACGTCCGTCCCGGCGCCGTCGAGGTAGAGTTCGCGCGCGCGCCGGGCGAGCGCCGTCTCGTCGTCGACCGTCGAGTCGACGCTGACGGCCGCGTTGTCCGGTTCGACCGCCGCGACTCTGCCGCGGGAGACCCGGGCGAACTCCCGGAGCGCGGCGACCGGGTCCGGCAGGTTCACGAGGAGCGCCTGACACGCGACGACGTCGAACGCGTCGGTCGAGAAGGGAAGCGAGAGCGCGTCGGCCCGGACGACCGGTCCGTCCGCGTGTGCCAGTAGTTCGGGGTCGCGGTCCGCGCCGACCACCATCGCTCCCCCCGGAGTCTCCTCCTGGAGGACCGCCGTGAACTCGCCCGTCCCGCAGCCCACGTCGAGGACCCGCTCCGCCGACCCGAGGTCGAGGTCGGCGAGCGCGTCGCGGGCCTCGCCCGTCCACATCCCGCGGCGCGTACGACTGAGATACTCCTCGCTGAACCGACGCATACACCCGCCATCGTCGGCCGGCGGGCAAAAGCCCCCCGACAGGCGTCCGCCGCGCGGGAAGACACTTACCGGACGCGGATGGACGCGGGACCGTGCCCTCCAGACGCGACTACCTCGCCGGATTCACCGGCGTCGTGGCCGCGGTCGCCGGCTGTACCGGCCGTTCGGGCCCGGGAACCGCCACGACGACGCCGACGTCGAGGGGGACGGGAACCGGAACCCGAACCGGCACCGCGACGGCGACCGCCGAACCGACCGACAGCGTCGACCTCTCCGAGGTCTCGGGCTCCTGGACCCACCCCGATGCCGACGCCCGGGCGACGCGGTCGACCGACACCGACCCGCTCGATGCGACACCCGAGCAAGTGTGGACGGCAGAGATGGCCGGGGACTACCGGCAGGTCCTGTTCGCGGGCGACGCGCTCTACACCGCGACCGGGGGGCGACTCGCGCGCCGGTCGCTCGCCGACGGCACGCCGGCGTGGGAGCGGTCGTTCGACGGCCGGGTACGCCTCGGCGCGGCCCTGGAGACCTGCTACCTCACGACGGGGAAGAGCGAGCCGACCCTGTACGCGCTCGCGAGGGAGGACGGATCGCCGGGAGAGCGCTGGACCCGCGAGGGTCGACGGTTCCAGCGCGCCGACGCCGACCTCGTCGTCGCGACGGGACGGCACGATGCCACGCTGTACGGGCTGGGTCCCGACGGAAGCGAACGGTGGTCGCTCGCCGTCGAGGACGTCGATCTCGCTAGCGACGTCGAAGGGGAAGTATTCGACTCGGTGGTGCTCGGCCCGGACCACGTCTTCGCGGCCGTCGAGAGCGGCGGGTCCGCGGCATGGGTCGCGGGCATCGAACGCGAGTCGGGCGGGGTCGACTGGACGGACACCGGCCCGAACCACGCCGGCCTCCTGACCGTGACGCCCGACGCGGTGCTCTCGGGCGGGTTCTACGGAAAGGTCTTCGCCTGGAACCACGACGGGGAGAGCCGCTGGAAGGCCGGAACGACGCCGCCGGTCGGGACACTCGCGTTCGCGGACGGTCGCACTTTCGTGAGCGCGAACACCGACTCCGTGCCCACGATCACCGTGCTCGACGGGTCGGGCGAGGAGCTGTGGACCCGCGCGAGCGGGACCGTCCTCGCGGTCGACGCCGGTCTCGCGTACGCGGCCGACGACGAGGGGTTCGTCGCGCTCGACGCCGGAACCGGTGAGCGGCGCTGGCGGCTCGAGGTGCCCGCGACACGGGTCGTCCCGGCCGACGGTGGGCTGTTCGTCTTCGGAGGGACGGAACTGCGGCTGTTCGGGTGACCCGTCGATGCCTCGTGCAACCGGGCCGTAGTTCGTCCCTACGCCCCGAGGTCGACGTCGGCCCCGCACTCGGGACACTCGAACGCGAACCCCTCCTCGGCGGGTATCGCCCGGAGGTTCTCGCTATCGCCGCACTCCGGGCAGGGCTGTGGGATCCTGACGTCGGTGCTCTCCTTCGGTGCGCCGAGCGCGAGCGCCTCGACCGGCTCGTCGCCGTCGTTGCGACCCTGCTGGTAGTCGCCGGGGGCGAAACGGACCGCCTCGCCCTCGCTCACGCTGACTTCCCCCTCCGGTGTCTCGAAGGTGGCTTCGCCCGCGATGACGTAGAACACCTCCTCCTGGTCCATGTGTGTGTGCATGCCACTGGCGAACGCCTCGCCGGGGTCGAGCCGATAGTGGTTGATCGCGACGTCGGTCGTTCCCAGCTCCTCGGCGAGCCCGCGGACCGTCGCTCCCGGCCGGTCGGCAGTCTCGACCGCCTCGGTGGATACCTGCTCCATGTCCGGGCGTTCCGACGGCGATCACAAAAGGTCGGGGAAGGCGGAATCCCGTTCGAGGTGCCCCCGACGATGGGTCACGCCTTCGCGAGCCGACGAGTCGCGGGGGTTCGCGGCTAGCGCCGTTCACGACGACGTGACGCTACGCGCCACGCAGTTCTTTGACCTTCTCTATGTTCCACTCGTAGGACCGGCCGTCCTCGGTCGGCGTCTCGAGGACGAACGGGACGTCCGCGAGGTCGGGGTGGTTGACGACCGCGCGCATCCCGTCCTCGCCGATCTCCCCCTCGCCGACGTGGGCGTGCTCGTCCTTGTTCGTTCCGCACCCGTGTTTGGAGTCGTTCAGGTGGATGCAGGCGAGGCGCTCGAGACCGATCACGTCGTCGAACGCCGCGACCGTCTCCTCGACGGCCTCGGGCGTCGAGAGGTCGTAGCCCGCGGCGAATGCGTGGGCCGTGTCCACACACACCTCGAGGTCGTGCTCGCTCTCCTCGAGGACGTAGGCGAGGTGTTCGAAGTCCCCGCCGAGTTTGGTCCCGCTCCCGGCGTCGGACTCGACGAGCACCGTCACGTCGTCGGGGATCTCTACCGCCGAGAGCGCCTCGACCGCGTTCTCGAGTCCGCCCTCGACGCCGGCACCCGTGTGTGCCCCGAGGTGGACGTTCACGTAGTCGATGTCCAGCAGCTCGGCCACGTCGACCTCGGTCTGCATCGACGCGACCGACTTCTCCCGGAGGTCGTCTTTGGGGGTACAGAGGTTCACGAGGTAGGACGTGTGGATGACCCACGGGTCGAGGTCGTACTCCTCGGTCAGCTCCTGGAACCGCTCTACGTCCTCGTCGTCGATCGAGGGGTCGGCCCACACCTGCGGGCTGTGCGAGAAGATCTGTCCGCAGTTGCCCCCCAGGTCGACCTGCGCGTCGGCGGCGTTGTGGACCCCGCCGGCGATGGAGGTGTGTGCCCCCACGCGGAGTTGTTCACTGCTCATGGCCCGAGGTGGGTGACCGGGTGGGATAGAGACTTCGGAACCGGCCGACGAGCCACGGACTGTCCCCGGGTGGGCGCGGGGAGTTCGAGGGCGTTATACCCCCGGCGTCGGAGGGGAGCGCATGGCGACCGAGGCCGTCCTGATCGCGGTACTCAGCGCAGTGATCTGGTCGCTGAGCATGGTCGGGCTGAAGCTCGGCCTCGAGAACGGCGGGACGAGCCTGCAGGCCTCGCTCGTCGTCGCGTTCGTCGACGTCGCCGTCTACTGGGGCCTGCTCGTCGCCCTCGGGCAGGTCGGCGTGTTCGCCGACGTGCCCCTCGTCGGCCTCGGTGCGTTCGTCCTCGCCGGGGTCGTCGGGACGGCACTGGGCCGGTTCGCCTCCTTCACGGGCATCCACCGGGTCGGCGCGAGCGTCAACAGCGCGGGCATCAGCACGCGACCGCTGTTCGCGACCGCGCTCGCCTTCCTCCTCATCGGCGAGGTCGTCGCCCCGCAGGTCGTCGGCGGGATCCTCCTGCTCGTCGGCGGGCTCGTCGTCCTCTCGCTCTCCCGCGGCGGGGACATCGGCGGGTGGCGGGCCTACGAACTCCTCTTTCCGCTCGCCGCCGCGGGGGCGTTCGCGCTCGCCGACGTGCTCCGGCGGTGGGGGCTGACGACGACCGCCGCGACACCGCTCCACGGCGTCGCGCTCAACGAAACCGCCGGCGGACTGTTCCTCGCCGCATACGTCCTCGTCCGCCGCCGGGACGCGATGGCCGCGGTCTCCCGTCGGACGTACGGCATCTTCGTCGGGAGCGGTCTCCTGAACGCGCTCTCGCTGCTGCTGTTCTTCGTCGCGCTCGACCTCGGGCAGGTCGCCGTCGCCTCGTCGCTCATCGCGACGACGCCGCTGTTCACCGCCGCGTTCGCGTACGTCCTGCTCGACGACTTAGAGCGGATCACCGTGGGCGTCGTCGCCGGCGCCGCACTCGTCGTCGGTGGGGCGGTCGCCATCACGCTGGCGTGATCCTCCGAGGTTCGCGGAGCCGAAGCGGAGGGAGACGTTCGTGCCGGACGTGGGACGGTTCGGCTACTCCGAGAGCGGGTCGGTCCGCTCGCGGGTCCACGCGTCGGTCCGGTACTTGCTCTCGGAGATCTCCTCGACCCGGACGCGCTCGGCGTCGGACCAGGTACCCGGATCGGCGTCGGCCCACTCCGCCAGCGTCGACTCCAGGATCGAAACCGCTTCCCCGCGCGTGATGTCGGCGAACTCGTTGATGCCGGCGACGCGCTCCTCGAACTCGTCGAGGGTGACGTCGTGGTCGGCGAAGCACGACAGGTGGCGCTCGGCGTCGGTCGAGAAGGAGAGCGAGCCGTGCTGGATCACTGCATCGCGGGTCCGGTACTGGGCGTTGCCGCTCACCTTCCGGCACCCGGCGAGCACGTCGTGGGCCGGGTTGACGTCACGGAGATAACACGACGGGTAGTGTAGCGAGTCCTTCGGCTCGGCGGCGAAGTCGGCGTCGACGCCCATCCGACGGAACGCCTCTAACACCGGCTCGCAGAGCCGTTCGTACGTCTCCATCAGGTCTCCCGGGAGTTCGGCGGCGGGAGCGACGATGGAGTAGGAGAGATCGCCGAACGAGTCGTGGTAGATCCCACCCCCGCCGGTCGGGCGGCGGACCACGCCGACCTCCTCCTGTTCACACCAGTCCCAGTCGACGTCCGATGCGGGCTGTCGATATCCCAGCGAGAGCGTGCTCGGCGTCCACCGGTAGACCCGGACCGTGCGGGGCCCGCCCGCGGCGGCCGTCTCCGCGGCCACCTCGTCGTAGGCCATCGCCCGCGCGCCGTCGAGGTCCTCCTCGCGGACGAGGCGCCACTCCCGGTCGGCCACGTCGCTGTCCATACCCGGGGTTCGTCTCGGCGGGGAAAGCGGTTGCGACAGCCCGTCCAGAAGACTATCGTTAGATATACTACACCGCTGTGATGAATCTATCAAGGCTTTTGTCGAGTGTCGTCGAACGCGGGGACATGAGCTTCGCCGAACGCGACGTGGAGATCGAACGCGAACTCGCGCTCGACCCCGAGACCGCCGCGGCCGTGGGCAACGACCTCCGGGCACGGCTACTCGCGCTGCTCGCCGAGGAGTCGGGGACCATCGAGAGCCTCGCGGCCGACCTCCGGGCCGCTGGCGAGGAGCGGGCCGAGCCGACGGTCCGTCACCACGTCAGGATCCTGGAGGACGCGGGCCTGGTCGAGGTGGCACGGCTCGAGTCGGTCGGCGGCGGCACGCGCAAGCACTACCGGGCGAACACGCGACTGCTCCCCTACTCGCTCCCGGAGGGTGCGTCCGGGGAGCTGTCGGCGGCGCGGGCGACGACGCGCCGCGGGGCGAAGGCGCTCGTCGACGCAGTGCTCGAGAACCACGGCGCCGAGATACGGGCGGTGGCCGACGAGCTGGAGGGTGTCGAGATCGAGGGAGCTGACGGCGAGCGCGAGCGGGTGGCGTTCGTCCTCCGGGAACTGGTCGACCGGGCGCTGACCGACCTCGCGGAGGACGGGCGGTTCGAGTCCGCAGGGAACGCCGGCACCGGGACCGACTCCGGATAGCGGCGTCCCGCGCTACAGCCCCTCGAACCGCTCGCGGTGGAGCCGGTCGGCGACGCGGTCCGCGACGGTCCGCAGGTTGACCGTGTCCTCGCGGTTGTAGGAGACGAGCGTCTCGAGGGCGCCCTCGTCGCCGTGGCGCTCGTAGCGCCTCCAGAGTCGGACCGCGTCCCGTCCCCCGAGGTCGGGTCGGTCGCGCTCGATGCCGACGTCGCGCTCGACCGTCTTCAGACCGCCCGTCAGCCCGAGCGACCGGCACGGGTAGAGCAGGTCGAGGTGCGCCGAGTCGAGCGAGAGGTCGAACGAGCGTTCGAGGAACGGGACGTCGAAGCGCGCGCCATTATAGGTGACCAGCAGGGGCGCGTCGAGCGCCTCGTGCAGGCGGTCGCGAGTGAGGTCCTCGCCGCGGACGAGCGTGGTCGTCTCGCCGCCGCGGTGGACGCTCACGGTCGTGACGTCGTCGCGCTCCTGCGAGAGCCCCGTCGTCTCGATATCGAAGAACGCGGCATCGTCGCGGAAGTTCTCGTAGAGACGCCACTGTTCGCTCCCCGGGAACCGCTCGGCGAAGAAGCGGGCGTCGCCGTCGGTCAGACGGGGTCGAGCGTCCTCGACGAACCGCTCGATGCGGTCGGCCAGCGTCCCCGAGACCAGCGACGGGTCGAACTCGTCCCAGTGGGTGGCCCCCTCGCGCCAGAGCCGGCGTTCGGTCTTCTCCCCCACGCCCCGGACCGGGATGAAACTGTTCTCGATGCGCACGTGACGGGTAAGGGTGCCTCCGGGTCTAAAGTCGTTCGACGAGGGACTGGTGGTGTTGGGATAGCTATCGGTCGAACCATCAGGCGGGACTCAGTCCCGCCCGATGTCCCAGGCCGCGATCGATCGACTACCCCCGGGTAGAGACCGAACCCACCGACTCAACCGAGGTAGACGTCCCCGGAGGGTTCGTACTCGATCCGCCGGGCCACTCGATCACGAACGTCCTCGCCGAACTCGCGGGCGAGGAAGTGAAAGGCGAGATCGATCCCGGAGGTCACCCCGCCGCAGGTGATGACGTCGCCGTCGTCGACCACGCGCGCGTCGACGAACTCGGCCACTCCGCGGAGGTCGT
Organism: Halobacteriales archaeon; assembly: GCA_041642135.1. Lineage (GTDB taxonomy): Archaea > Halobacteriota > Halobacteria > Halobacteriales > Haloarculaceae > Salinirubellus. The sequence continues at coordinate 7,790 of JBEPXB010000075.1, forward strand.
CGTGGGCGACGTGGTGGGTGGTCGCGGGCCGGCCGTCGAGGATGCCCGCGCCGGCGGCGAGCATCCCGCCCGTACAGACCGTGGCGATCGTCGCTCCCCGGGCGTGCGCGTCAGCGATCGCGTTCGGGATCTCCCCGCGGTCGTACTCCGCCCACGCCCCCGTGTCGGCACGGTCGCCCCACCCCCCGCCGGGGACCAGGAGGACCTCGGGCGAGCCGAGGGTGCCGTCGACGCCCACCCGGAGGTCGTGACTCGCGGTCACGGTCTCCCGGGGTTCGAGGGTGACCATCCGGACCGAGAGGTCCGCACCCTCCTGGCCCCCGTTGTGGAGCACCTCGTAGGGACCGATGGCGTCCAGTTCGTCGAACCCCTCGTACAGCAGTATCTCGACGTCCATGCCCCCTCGACGGGGGGCGACTACAAAAATGACCCCCGGTCGACGGGGGACGGACAAACCGTATGTCGCGATACGAAATCCGAGTCCGCCGGGACTGGGACGGACACGAACGACCCCGGAGCTGTGGGTAGTTCGTAGTGTGCCACGAGAGGGGTGAGGCCGGGCCAGATCAGCGAGAACGGCTTCGCTGGCCCGGC
>JBEPXB010000076.1:0-8351 GCA_041642135.1 Halobacteriales archaeon
GACCCGGTACCACGAACACCGCCCTGCCGGGACTTAACCCTTGTCAAAACCGCCACTCACACCAGTTCCCGCGCCTCCTCGAAGTCCTCGGGCGTGTCGACGTCGAAGAACGTCCGCATCGAAACGACACCCTCCAGTTCGTCCGCCTCGACGGTCAGCGTCTCCAGTCCCTCGAACGCGTCTAGGATGCGCCCGCCGCCGTCCTCGAGGACCCGTTCGCACCCCCGGGCAACGGCGTTCGCGCGATAGATCGCCTGCGTCGTGTTGTACCAGCCCCCCTCGGTCCGGACGAGCGCGGCGTCGTACGCCGGCGTGGCGTGGTCGTGGAGGTAGTCGAGCAGCGCGGGGTCGACGAACGGCATGTCCCCCGCGACGACGGCACCGTACTCGTATCGGTCCGAGACGGCGTCGAGGCCAACGGCCATCCCGGCCAGCGGTCCGCGGTCGGGTTCGGGGTCGGCGAGCACCGTCACCTCGGCGGCGACGCCAGCGAGTGTCTCGCGGACGACCCCCCGCTTGCCGGGCCGGGCGGCGACGACGATCCGGTCGGTGCGCGCTGCGAGACGGTCGGCGACCCGGCGGACGAGGGGCGTCCCGTCGAGTTCGGCGAGGAGTTTGTCCGCGTCGCCGAAGCGGGTCGAGCCCCCGCCGGCGAGCACGACCCCCGCCCACGCCGCCGTGCCGGGGGCCGTCGGCTCTACCGCTCCGGGATCGGCGTCCGTGGAGCCGGTGTCGCAGCTGTCGGTTCTGTCGGCCACTGTCGAAAGAAACGTGTTCTCGGAGGGTCCTGAGGGTTACGCCTCGGCTTCCTCGGTCTCGGCCGTGCGTCCGAGCCGCTCGCGGGCCTTCCCGATGGCCTCTCGGGCCTCGCCCTCGGCACGCCCCTGCAGGCGCTCGAGTTCGGCGCGGATCTCCTCGATCCGCGCGGGTTCGGTCTCGGCCTCGCCGCCGGTCAGTTCCCGGACCCGCGCCTCGACCGCCTCGATCTCCTCGCGCAGCCCCTTCGCGGCGGTCTCGGTCGCGCGCCGGAGGTAGTATCGGCTGTCCTCGAAGTGTCTGTTCATGACCGTACAGAAGGGGCCGGACGGATATATCCCTTCTGCCAGATCCGGCACGGGGCGTTCGAGCGGCCCGTGGGGGAGATGGGGACCGCCGCAGCGACCGACCGGGCGAGGATCCTCGACCCGTGCGTCAGGGTTAACACCTCCCGGACGAATGGTAGCCGTATGAGCACCGAGGTCACGGAGGGACCCGACGAGGCCGGTTCGAAGGTGACCGTCACGGAGGACGCCGCCGAGGAGGCGCTGGACCTCCTCCGCGGCGAGGGGTACGACACCGACGAGGCGGGGCTCCGGCTGTTCGTCCAGCAGGGCGGCTGTGCGGGCCTCTCCTACGGGATGCGTTTCGACGTCGAACCGGAGGAGGACGACACCGTCACCGAGCACCACGGGCTCCGGATCTTCGTCGACCCGGCCAGCCTGAAGTACGTGGGCGGGTCGGTCCTCGAGTTCGAGGGCGGGCTCCAGGGCGCCGGGTTCCACGTCGAGAACCCGAACGTGGTGAGCGAGTGCGGCTGCGGCGAGTCGTTCCGGACTTAGAGCAGGTCCTCGACGTACTCGCTCTCCCAGCTCCGCCGGTCCTCGAGCTCCCGCCGACCCCGCCGGGTGAGGGTGTAGAAGTTCGTCCGCCGGTCCTTGTCCCCCTTCTCGACCAGTCCCTTGTCGACGAGCGTGTCGAGGTTCGGGTAGAGCCGGCCGTGGTGGATCTCCTTCTCGTAGTACTCCTCGAGTTCCTCCTTGATCGCGAGGCCGTGGGGCCGCTCCCGCCCGGCGATGACGTAGAGGAGGTCGCGCTGGAACCCTGTCAGGTCGTACATCGGTAATGTCTGCCCCTCCCTTAGTGTCGAATTACATTAAATTTATCTATCGGTGGGGCAGCTGACGTGCGGAATCGACGGAGGGACTTCACGAGCGACGACGTGTTCGGTCGTCGATCGATCTAAGCAAACTGAGATGTGGTGACCTAAATTCACATCATTTCCGGTGAAGAAGGCTCTCGTCCGCAGGAGGCCCGACAGCAGGGGAACAGTTCATATCCGGTCTCCACCTACCCCGCCCCATGGAGGAAGTACTCTTCGAGCACGAACAGGGACAGTCGAGGGCGGAGACGGCCGCGGTCCTGCGTGACGTCGCCGACCGGCTCGAGGCCGGCGATCCGCTCACCCTCTCGGCCGGTGGCGAGTCACTGACCCTGGAGGTGCCCGCGAACCCGACGTTCGAGGTCAAGGCCGAGCGCGAGACGAACGGCTCGACCGAACTCAGCGTCGAGTTCGAACTCGAGTGGAAGGAGGGCGCCGCGGCCGAGGGGGGCGACTCGGGGCTCAGCGTCGAGTGATCCGTCGGGACTGACGGATCCGTCGGGACTGACGGCCCGACCGAGTGTCCGGGCCCCGCGTCGCGGACCGCGTGTCGAACGCGGGATAGACCGGCCTGACGAACTCGGCGCGTCGCCTCCACCACTGCACACAGATCCGCCGTCCGGGTAGTGTCGGGTCCACGGTCCGGGGAGAACGAAGTACGTCACCCGGCGGGGTACTCATCCACCGCAGGTCCCACACCGGTCGACGGCACGCTCACGAGGGGAGCGGTCGCCATATAACTAACGTGGTCACTGTCGCGTGTCGGTCGGTCCATCGAACGGACGGTCGTTCCTCTCTCGGGTCGTTGAATGAGAGGAAAGCGGTCGACCGGGGTGAAAAGGGCCCGGTCGTCCGCTTGCCGCCCTGAATTGGTCCCCGCTGACGCTTCGGCCCTCCAAAGCGAAGCGTCACCTGCAACAAACCGTCGAAGTGTATTAAAGGTACCGACCGACCGCCGCGGGGGACCCGACCCCGGTTCAGATGTACTCCTCCTCGAGCACCCACCCCAGCGCGCGCTTGTAGTAGGTGAACATCTGTCTGACACCCTCGTGGTTCATCTCCTCGTCCTCGAGTTCCGATTTGAGGAACTCGTACTGCTCCCTGATCTCCTCCTCGTCTCGCATACGCCGGGGTTGGACCGCCGGGTGGAAGTGTCTTTCTCGCGGCCGCTGGGGACCGCGACGGTGCTGGCCCGATGGACGATACCGAGCGGGTCGGCGTGGCTACCGCACCCCACGGGCGGAGATCCGGGGGGTACGCTACACGGAAGTCACACGTCGAGGACGACGTACGCGGTCCACTCCTCGCCCTCCCGTTCGACGCGCATCTCCGAGTAGGTGACCGCCTTCACGTCCCGCGCGACGACGTCCGCGAACGGGACGCCGCGGAACGACCCCGTCAGGTGCCACTCCTCGCCCTCCCGTTCGACGTGTGCCTCGTGGTCGACCGGCAGGACGGCCTCCACGTCCCGGCGGTAGATCACCTCGTCGAGGTAGTCGAACAGGAGCGACTCCCGGCTCTCGGCCCGCACCTCGATCTCGTACCGCTCGCCGCCCGTCGGCGGTATCTCGTCGCACATCGCGGCGGCGAGCCCGTCCGCGACGGCCGCGAACGCCTCGCCGAGGGTCCCGCCGCGGGCCGCCACCGCCACGTCGGCGGTGTGCTCGCGGAGTTCGAAGCTCACGGCTCCAGCCCCTGCTCGGTGCCGTCGACGGTCGGTGACTCCTCGTCGGCCGCGTCGGTAGCGCGGTCGGCACTCGAGTCCGGCACGTTCCGCTCGGCCAGTTCGGCGGGCGTGTCCTGCGTCTCCTCGGCCGCCTCCGGGGACCACCCCGCCCGTTCGGCCGGCTCGTGCTCCGTCTCGCTCCCGATGACCCCGTCACCGGACGCCGTGGCCGGGCGGTCCCGGGACACCTCGCGGCCGACGGTTCCCTCCTCGCGGGCCCGCTCGATGATCCCCCAGGGGGTCGCGGAGTGCTCGGGCGAGACCGCCCGTTCGTACGCCTCGCGGCGGGCGCTCGACCGCTCGCCCGGCGCGGCCTCCGGGCCCACCCCCGGGGCGAGCCTGTCCCGGACGTCGTCCGGACCGCCGAGTCGCCCGAGTTCGTCCGCCGAGAGCCCTCGGACGTGCGGGCTCTCCTCGCCGATGGCGACCCCGGAGGTGACGATCGAGCGGATCCCCTGCTCGACGGTCGTGTCGACGTCCGCCACCCGGTCCCGCGAGACGTGGATGACGAACCCGCCCATCACCGGGTTCGGGGCCATCGGCACGAACAGCGTCACCATGTCGGCGTGGGCCGCCCCGTCCTCGACGACGGTCGGCGTCTCGGCGGTCTTGAACGCGACCGTGTAGGACCCCTCGTTGGGGTACTCGACGAGCTCGACCTCCTGGAACGAGTCGGTGTCGGAGTCGAGCAGCAGGTCGCTCATCTCGTCGAACGACTCGCCCAGACGACCGCGCGTCCGGCCGGTCTCCGCGACGGACCCGAGGACGACGAGCGTCACGAGGAGGGGGACGACGACGGCGACCCCGCTGAGGAACGACTGCCGGAGCAGTTCTCGGGTCCCGCGCCGCCCGGCCGCGGGCTCGGGGTCGGCGGCGGGCTCCGTGGTCGTGCCCATGACCGGTCCGACGACCGATACGAGTGAAAGCCTTCCGGCCAGCCGGGACCGCGACGGACGGTCCCAGCGGACGGCCACAGAGCCCCGGAACGCCCCCGGGGAACGCCGTTCGCCCGGTGGAATTATATTCGTCCGACGGCTACCGGACCGTGGTGAGCGTCAACGTAGAGACACGGACCTTCGGCCCCGGCGACGACTCGCTCGTCGAGGCGGCCTGGGACCTGAAGGAGCGGATCCGCGGCGCCGAGGGGGTCCTCAAGCAGCGCCGGGGTTTCTTCGTGGACGCGTACCGACGCTCGACGGTCTACGCCCTCGTCGAACGGGGCGTCGAGGAGCGGCTGATCGGCTTCGCCGCCACCCGACGGGACGGCTACATCCTCTTTCTCGCCGTCGACCCGGACTACCGGGGCGAAGGGTTCGGCGAACGGCTCGTCGCCGAGGTGGCGGACGAACACTCCAGCGTCTCCTGTCACGCACGCACTACGAACGGGAACGCGCTGGCGTTCTACGAGCACGTCGGCTTCGAGATAAAGCGGCGCGTCGAGGGCTACTACGAGGACCGCGGGGACGCCTACTACCTCAAGCTCGGCGAGGACGGTATCAGGGATCGACTCTCGCGGTTCATGCGCCGCTGAAACGACCGCTCGATCGCCCACTCAGTACGTCGGCGACTCCTCGCGGACCCCCTCGCGCTTGTTGACGACCCGCGCGAACACGAACAGCGCATCCGAGAGGCGGTTGAGGTACGCGACGGCGGTCCCGTTGACGGGGTTCTCCGCGGCGAGTTCGACCGACCGGCGCTCGGCCCGCCGGACCACCGCCCGCGCGTGGTGGAGCTTCGCCCCCGGATCGCTCCCACCCGGGAGAATAAACGATTTCAGGGGGTCGAGTTCCTCGTCGTAGGCGTCCATCCACTCCTCGAGGACGTCGACGTGCTCCTCGCGGACGTGCGGGGCGTCCTCGTCGTCGGCGTCCGGGTTCGCGAAGTCCGCCTGGACGACGTGGAGGTGGTTCTGGATCGCCTCCAGCTTCTCGTCGACGTCGTCGTGGCCCGACGGCCGGATCGTCCCGATGACGCTGTTGGCCTCGTCGACGGTCCCGTACGCCTCGATCCGCGGGCTCGTCTTCGACACCCGCGACATATCCCGGAGGTCCGTCATCCCCTCGTCGCCGCGGCCGGTGTAGATCTTCATGTCCGGAGCGAGGGGCGCCGGCGACTTATACCCGACCACACCGGATACCGACCGCCGCTGGAGACCGACCACCGCCCCGGAATCACACGCGCCCGGACCGCCGGGGGCCGCGTCCGGCGGGGAGCCGGAGGTAGCGCCCGGCGAGGAGCCGCGGGCTTTTGCCCGCCGGCGGCGTTCGGGTGCGCGTGAGCGATCACCTCTTCGTCGCGATCCCGTTCGGCGCGTACCTCGTCGCGGTCGTCGCGACGGGACCGCTCGTCGGTTTCGCGTTCGCCCTCAACCGGTTCGGCGGCGTCCGTTCCTTCCGCCGGGCGCTGCTCGCCGTCGCCGCGGTGCCGCTCGTCGGCCTCGCGGTCCTCGCCGCGTGGCTCGGTATCGAGGTCGCCCCCCTCACCGCGGTCGACGTCCCGGTCCGCGTGCTCCCCGTGTGGCTCGGCTGCTGGGGCCCGCCGCTCGCGCTCGGTTACGCCGTAGGCAGGCGGTTCGAGCACCCGCCGGACCGGGCGCTCCGCCGGGCGGCCGCGGCGCTCCCGGTCGGCCCCCTCGCCAGCCTCGCGGTCTTCGTCGCGCCCGGCGGCGCGCTCCGGTACAACATCACGTTCCTCGAGGGGACCGAGGCCCTGATCTGGTGGACGGCGTTCGGGCTGGTCCTCCTCCTCGCGCCGGCGGTGCTCGTCGCCGGCCTCGCCGCCACGAGCCGACGGGGCTGATACGGTCGTGCGTAACCGTTTTCAGCGATCTCTAGAACGATCGGTGTCTCGAGACCGGTGGGATGGAACGAGGGGCTGTGAGGCGGCAAAGAATTACGTACGACCGTATGACCCCTCGGCGGCGCTCGTTCGTCGGTCCGCCTACTCGACCCGTTCGACGAGCGTCGCGATGCCCTGGCCGAAGCCGATGCACATGGCACAGACCCCGTAGCGCTCGCCGTAGACCTCGAGCTGGTCGACGAGCTTCGACATCAGGCCCGCGCCGGTCGCCCCGAGCGGGTGGCCGTGGGCGATCGCCCCGCCCCACGTGTTCACGCGCGAGGGGTCCGCACCGGTCTCTTCGAGCCACGCCGTGATCACCGACGCGAACGCCTCGTTCACCTCGTAGCGGTCGATATCGTCGACCCCCATGTCGTTGGCCGCCAGTAGCTCCGTGGTGGCGGGTATCGGTCCGGTGAGCATCGTCACCGGGTCGACGCCGACCACCGTGGAGTCGACGACGCGTGCCATCGGATCCCAGCCGTGGGCCTCGACGGCGTCGCCGCTCGCGACGAGCAGCGCCGACGACCCGTCGACGATGCCCGAGGAGTTACCGGCGTGGATCACGCCGTTCCCCTCCTCGCGGAAGGCCAGCGGCAGGTTCCCGAGGGTCTCCAGGTCGGTCCCGGGTCGGGGGTGTTCGTCCCGCTCGACGACGACCGACTCGCCGTCGAGTTCCGTCTCCACGGGGACGACGTGGGTGTCGTAGTGGCCCGCGTCCCACGCCTCCTTCCACCGGCGCTGTGACTCGACGGCCACCTCGTCGAGTTCCTCGCGGGAGTGGCCCCACTGCTCGGCGATGCGTTCCGCGCCCTCGCCCTGCGTGGTGAGCTCATCGAAGTGCTCGAAGTAGGTGTCGGTGACCGACGACCCGTCCGATCCCATCGGGACGCGGGTCATGTGCTCGACTCCCCCGGCGACCAGCAGGTCGTGCATCCCCGCCCTGATCTGCCCGGCGGCGAAGTTCACCGCCTGCTGGCCCGACCCGCACATCCGGTTGAGCTGGACGCCCGGCACGCCGTCGCCCCACCCGGCGACCATCGGCGCGAGCCGGGCGATGTTCAGCCCCTGCTCGTCGACCGGCGTGACACAGCCGTAGATCACGTCCTCGATCTCGGGGCCGTCGAACCCGTTGCGTTCCGCGAGCGCGAGCAGTGGCTCGGCCGCGAGGTCCTGGGGATGGGTGTCCCGGAACGAGCCGCCGCGCTTGCCGAACGGCGTCCGCACCGCGTCGACGATGTAGGCGTCCGTCATAGTCGACGTACGGCGGGCCGCCGCTTGTCCCTTTCGGGGACCGAGGAACGGCTGCCCGGGGGGAGCGGGCTGGCGGAGGAGTGCCGTCGTCGGCTACAACGCTTTTACGAGTCCCGGACGGCGTACCGACGATGGCCCGGTGGCACCTGACGGGAGGCGGGGAGACGGCCCGGCGAGCGAGAACCGTCTGTGAGTCCGCCGAGCTGGAGACCTCCGGGTCGAGGTCCGGCCCCGGATACGACGTCCGTGCGTACGGCAAGCGGGCCATCGACGCGACGAACTTCGTCGAGGTCGGCGAGGACGGATGGATCTGCTCGGCCGGGACGGTCGTCTCGAACGGCGAACTGGGAGAGGCGCCGCTCCGGGAGATCTACCGGCGGCTCTCGAGCGACGGCGTGTCCGCGGCCCGGTCGGGCGTGATCGGTCACTACGCCGTCGCCGCGAAGGTCGGCGACACCGTGACGGTCTTCACCGACCCGATGGGCGCGTTCCGGCTCTACTACACCGCGGACGCTTCGCCCCTCGTCGTCTCGAACTCCCTCCACGTGGTCGCGGAGAGCCTCCCGTCGCTCGCCGTCCGGCCGATCAGGGTCATCGCTGACGCGTTCCAGCAGA
>JBEPXB010000077.1:0-8261 GCA_041642135.1 Halobacteriales archaeon
GACGAGTCGGGCTGTCGGCTCTACGACGCCCACCGCCAGGAGGCGCTGGTCGAGGCGCAACTGCGCGAGCCCGAGTTCTGCCCGACTCACGCCGAACAGTACGGGTAGTCCGGGGGCTCGCGTCCGGACCGTCCGTGCGCCCCCTACGTCCGCTCGATGGCGTTCGCTCGGCGGTTATCCCCGAAGAACGTCTCGGCCGTCGGCGTCCTCGGCAGGGTACACGGCCAGTGGTCCGCGGCGGCGAGCCACGAGTTCGTTGCTCTCGTCCCGGATACCGGACGAGGGATGGGGCCCGCAAAGCGTACGGAATACTGGGGACGTGGCCGAGGGCGAGGTGATCCGATACGGTCCACGAACTCACCCCCTCCTGATCGCGTTCGGCAGTACGCTCGCCACGACCAGTAGCAACAGGATCAGTACGGTACCTACACCTATCCGGAGCCTATCGTATCCGAGAAACCCTGCCGCTCTCGTGTAGAGGAAGAGCAAGTAAAACACGCCGGTGACGATGCCGACGAGGACGGTGGCCGGTGGCCCGAGCAGACTCGTGACACGGACACCCGCCTGCCGGGCCAGGTGTACCATCCCCGACACCGTCGGTCCGGTCCACGCCATCCACCCGACGTACTCCAACACGACCAGTACGAGAGCAGAGAGCAAGAGCGTCGACCCGAGTATCACGGCGAGTGTCAGATCGACGACCTCCTCCGCCGTCCGGAGTACCACTCTCCCGTACAGACCCACGACGATCGTGCCAACCAGGGGGACGATGATCCCCGAGACGAACCCCCGGAGCCGTTCCATTACGTCGCTCAAGCTCGCACGTCCGGAGGTAACGTTCGGGGCCTAATAAATCGTCACCCCCGGACTCGAGAATCCGGATACGGTGTCGACGTCCCGTACGGGCGGATGGGATCGAGGAGACCCGAGCGGGCGGGAGTTTCCGAGGGCCGAGAGGACGACGGGAAGTGGCCGGTAGAGCACCCTCGATCGGCACGTGCCGTACAGTTCGCTCGACGCACACGTCGGCGCCCGACGACCGGCCCACGGGACGAGGGGGAGGCCTGCGGACGAGCGAACCACCGCTCGTCCGGGAGCGGTCCCTCTCGTTCGAACACGATCGACCGGGACGAAACGTTAATCCGAGAACGAGTTATCTCTCCTCACGATCCGATTGACGCCGAACAGTACACGCGCTCCGGACACGCTGGACCGCCGGTGGTGGAAGGAGGCGGTCGTCTACCAGATCTACCCGCGGAGTTTCGACGACAGTGACGGCGACGGCGTCGGCGATCTCCCGGGCATCACCGGGCGAGTCGACTACCTGGACGCGCTCGGCGTCGACGTCGTCTGGCTCTGTCCGGTGTACGAATCCCCCCAGGCGGACAACGGCTACGACATCAGCGACTACCGCTCGATCGACCCCGAGTTCGGGACGATGGACGACTGGGAGGCCCTCCTGGAGGCGCTGCACGCACGCGACATGCGGCTGCTCATGGACCTGGTCGTCAACCACACCTCCGACGAGCACGAGTGGTTCCAGCGGTCGCGCCGACGCGAGGACGGCTACGAGGACTACTACTACTGGCACGACGGGGACGAGGACGAACACGGCGACCCCGTGCCGCCGAACAACTGGGGGTCGTTCATGGGCGGGTCGGCGTGGACGTACGACGAGACCCGCGGCCAGTGGTACCTCCACCTCTTCGACGAGAAGCAGCCGGATCTCGACTGGCGAAACCCCGACGTGCGCGACGAGGTCGCCTCGCTCGTCGAGTGGTGGCTCGAGAAGGGCATCGACGGGTTCCGCCTCGACGCGATCAACCTGATCTCGAAGCCGGAGGGACTCCCGGACAGCTCCGGCGACCTGCGCCCCACCGGGTTCGAACTGTTCAGTAACGGGCCTCACGTCCACGAGTACCTCCGCGAACTGTACGACCGGACGTTCTCGAACTACGACGTGATGACCGTCGGCGAGATGGGGGAGACGACGGTCGAAGTCGCCGGCGAGTACCTCGGCGAGGACGGCGACGGACTGGACATGGTCTTTCACTTCGAGCACATGGACGTCGACGTCGGCCCACGGGGGCGCTGGGACCCGGAGGGATGGGGCGAGTGGAGCCTCCCCGAGTTCAAGCGGATCGTCAGCCGCTGGCAGACCGAACTCGACGGATGGAACGCCCAGTACCTCGGCAACCACGACCAGCCACGGATCGTATCGCGGTTCGGCGACGACGGGCGGTACCGGGTGGAGAGCGCGAAGCTCCTCGCGACGTTCCTGCTGACCTCCAGGGGGACGCCGTTCGTCTACCAGGGCGAGGAGATCGGCATGACGAACGCCGAGTTCGAGCGCCTCGACGACCTCGACGACCCGATGATGATCGGTGCCGTCGAGGACGCGCTCGCGGCCGGGGAGGCGGACTCCGCCGACGAACTGCGCGGCTTCTGGAACTACCACAGTCGCGACCACGCGCGGACGCCGATGCAGTGGTCCGACGACGAGCACGCGGGGTTCACGGCCGGCGAGCCGTGGTTCGACGTCAACGAGAACTACACCGAGATCAACGTCGAGGCGGCCCGTGCCGACGAGACTTCGGTCTGGCACCACTACCGGCGGCTCGTCGACCTCCGACACGACGAGGACGTGCTCGTCTACGGCGAGTACGACCTCCTGCTCCCCGACGACGAGCAGGTGTACGCTTACACCCGGACGCTCGACGACGAGCGGATGCTGGTCGTGCTCAACTGGTCGGACGACCCCGCCCCGGTCGACCTCCGTGGCGTCGCCGGCCTCGACCTCGCCGACGTCTCCGTGCGCCTCTCCAACTACGACGATACGGTACCCGTACCCCGGGAACGACGGTTCCGTCCCTACGAAGCGGTCGTGTACCAGCTCTGATCGAGGACGGCGACCGGTTCGACCGGGGGACGGCCGCCCGGCGACGGCGTTCTCGACGTCTTCGGTGCCGCTTTCGCCCCCCGTGCGCGGCACGACGCCGACCCGACGCCGTTCGAGAGGTTCGTGTGGCCGCGGCCACGACGGGTCGTCTCGGTCCGATCCCCTCGAACCGTCAATCGCGCCTTTGAGACTACCGCGAGGTTATCGCCTCGTCCGACGTCCGGGTATCAATACAGACGACACGACGACGCCTGCTGGCCGGTGCCGGTCTCCTCGCGACCGGACTACTCGCCGGGTGCGTGGGGAGGGGCGACGGCGGGGCGCGACCGACCGACACGCCGTCGCCCGGGAACGGGACGCCGACTGACGAGCCGACCGACGACCCCTCGGACGACGAACCACTGCCGAGCGACGAACCGCTTCCGGGTGACGGCGACGGGAACGCGTCGGGCACGCGCCCCAAGGGGAGCGGCGGCCCGAGCGTGGCGCTGGCCGGGACGGATTCCCTCCCCGACCTGCCGGTCGAGCCGGCCGTTTCGGTGCTCGGGCCGACCGGCACGGGCGACGCCCCGCCGACCCTCCGCGTCTCGCTCACGAACACGAGCGACGCGACCGTGACCGTCGGCGAGAGTCGAGCGGTCCGGTTCCAGTACGTTACCGACGAGGGTGGCCACGTGCAGCTCCTCCCGGCCGAGGAGACGTACGCGGTCGCCGGCGAGGACTGCCTGCGGCTCGTAGAGGACGTGGCGACGACCGAGGAGTACCGGACCGAGGAGACCGGGCCGGGCGAGACCGTCGAGGCCGACGTGCGGCTGTACGCGCTGCCGACGTACGACGGGTGCGTCCCCGTCGGGGAGTTCCGGTTCGAGACGACGTATGCCGTCGGCGAGTCGGTCGACGAACTCGACCGGCGGGCCGAGTGGGGCTTCGCGGTGATCATGGACTGAGGACGGCTGGCGAAGGTCTGGGAGTATCCGCCGTCCGGACGGGGCTCCCGGGGTGTACGACCGGATACGACGAGGTGGCCGTGGCGAGGGGGTGTTCTCCGGAGTTTACTCGACGAGTGTGGCCTCGAGTAGCTCCAGCGGGTGCCGGATCTCGTAGCCCGTGCCGTGTTCCATCTGCATCGCACACGTCGGGCACTCGGTCATGCCGACCTCGCCCTCCGCGTGCTCCATGTGCTCGAACATCTCCTCGCCGATCGCCATCGACTTCTCGTACTTCTCGGCCTTCCAGCCGTAGGTGCCGGAGATCCCCGAGCAGGACTCGCCGACGTCCTCGATGCCGGCCCCCTCGAGGTCGCGGAACAGTTCGACCGCCTGGCGGTCCAGCCCCTGATTGCGGGCGTGACAGGGCGCGTGGTAGGCGAACTCCCGGGCGAGGTCCCCCTCGATCTCGGCCTCCGAGATCGCCCCGCGGAGGTCCTCGTGGATCCGGAGGTATTCGACGGCCTCGAAGGTGTGGGAGGCGACCTCCTCGATGCCCTCGACGTCGAACAGCTCCGGGTACTCCTGGCGGAGTGCCATCGAACAGGAGGTGCAGGAGGCGATGGCGTCGTAGCCCTCCTCGACCAGGTCCGACATCGAGGAGACGTTCACCTCCGCGTGACGGCGGGCGTCGGGGAGCATCCCGTTGGCGAACATCGGGGTGCCGGAACAGCGCTGTTCCGGGACGACGACCTCGTAGCCGAAGTGTTCGTACACCCGGACCATCGCCTTGCCGACCTCCGGGGTGTTGTAGTTCGAGTAACAGCCGTGGAAGTAGGCCACCTTCTTCTCGGCGTCGGGGGCCTCGCCGCGGCGTTCGCGGCTCGTCCGGGCGCGCTCCCTGGAGCCGGCGGCGGCACCCTTCTCTGTCCACCACTCGCGGAACGTCTCCGTGGCGAACTCGGGGAACTCCCGTTCGGCGGTGATGCCCATCGTCTTCTCCATGAGCCACCGGGCGGGCCCGAAGTTCATCGCGAAGTTCGCGAGCCGGGGGACCTTCGAGGCGAACCACGCCGAGGTCCGGTAGTTCGCGAGGATCCGATTGCGCCAGTACTCTACCGACGTCTTCGACATCCCCTCCTCGACGTACTCGCCGCGGGCGGTGTTGTGCATCTGCGAGAGCGGCACGCCCGCCGGACAGGCGTCGTCACACCGCATGCAGTTCGAGCAGTCCATCACCGACTCGTCGATCCCGTGGTCTCCGTCCCCCTGCTTGAGCCGCCACTGTTCCGGTCCCTGGAACTTCGGGCCGGGGAAGTCGTCGTCGACCGCCGCGACCGGGCAGTTCGTATCACAGGTCGAGCACTTGTAGCACGAGTCCGCGCCGGGACGCAGGTCGAAGTCGGTACTGTCGGGGAAGACGTCGACGGGCTCGAATTCCTCGGTCGTGTTCGGTGCGGCCGGGTCGAAGTCGGTGTCGGTGGGTGAATCCGCGTCGCTCATGTCGCCTCCTCTGCCGCCCGTCGGCCGGCGGCGTAGCCCGTCGCGATCGAGACCCCGCTACCCGATTTCTCGGCGGCGAAGTCGTAGCCACCGAGTACCGACCCGGCGGCCCGCAGGTTCTCGAACTCGACGCTCCCGGCGCCCGTGGTCGGCCGGAGTTCCTCGTCGGTCCGTACCCCGAACCGGGCGAACGAGTGGTCGCCGAACGCCGCCGTGTCGAACCAGTCGTAGCGGTCCTCCGCGTGCGGAACGTGACAGTCGAACACCGGTTCGTAGACGCGCTCGCGGTCGGACTCGACGCCCTTCCCCACCAGCCCACCGGTCGCGAGGACGTACTGGTCGGCACGGTTGGGGATCCGCGCGCCGTTGCGTTCGACGTACACCCGCTCGATGCGACCACCGCCGTTACCCTCGCCGTCGTCGTCGAAGTCGACGACCGGGTTCCCCGTCTCGATTCCTGCGCCGGCCTCGTCGAGCGCCTCGAAGAGGGCGTCCTCGAGTCTGAGCCCCGGCAGCGAGGGCGGGCCCATCGGCACCTCGAAGACCTCCGCGCCGAGCCGCTCCTCCAGCGCGGTCCGGACGGCCCCCGTGTGGTCGTCGCCGAGCACCGCCGGGAAGCCGACCCGCGGCTCGCGCTCGCGCTCGGTGTTCACGCGGTCGGCGAGCGCGTCGCGCACCGGGCGGTCGCGACCGCGGACGGACACCTCGGCGTTCGTGTCCAGGAGCTTCGCGTACCGGGTGACCTTCGCGTCGGCCCGCAGGTCGGCCGGGAACCGGATCGTGACGCCGCGGACGTCGAAGGGGACGCCCGCCGCCCGGAGGTGTGCCGCGGCGTGCTCGGCGTCGAAGTCGACCAGCGCCTCGAACCCGACGAGCAGGACGTCGCGGGTGTCGCTGGCGAGCCCCGCGCTCGCCCCGGCCGGGTACCTGGCGGTCGGTTTCACGGTTCCACCGTGGGTCGGCAGGAGGGCGTTCCGGTCCGTGTGGCCGCCGCGGTAGTCGGGGACGACCTCGTCGAACAGGGCCATCGCCTCGCGGACGGTCTCCACCCCGACGGTCCGGTAGGGGTGACCGCCGGGGAGGTCCGGGATAGCGTCGTAGGGCCGGCCGAGCGGCCCGTCGCCGTCGGGCGTGTATCCGAGCAGGTCGACGAGTCCGGAGGCGTTCCGGAGCGTGCTCTGCTTGTACGAGACCAGCCGGACGTCGGCGCCCTCGCGCGCGGCCGAGAGCGCGCTCGTGAGCCCGGCCAGTCCGCCGCCGATAACCAGCACGTCCGATTCAATCGCCATCGCCGGTCCCCCCGTCGGTGGCGACGTCCGTTCCCGTGCCCGGTGTGTCGCTCCCGCCCGCCCGCGACGCGTCGCCGGTCGGCTCCGGTCCGGCGTCGAACGCGGCGAAGTCGACGTCGTCCCCGTCCGCGGGGTCGTGGTCGCGGTTCTGGGTCGTCGCGTGCAGGGCGTAGTTCAGCATCGCCTGGGAGAGCTGCTCGCCCCAGAGCGCGTGGCGCTGGCCCTTCCAGCGCTCCTGCAGGAGTTCGTCCCAGGCTTCCCGAGTGATCGACTCGTCGTAGCTCCCGTGGAGTTCGTTCGCCAGCCGGTGACAGCAGAACCCGCCCTGGCAGTTCCCCATCGACGCTCTCGTGCGTATGCGGACGGCGTTGAGGTCCGACCCGGACCCCTCGATGGCGTCCTGCACCTCCGCACGCGTGACGGCCTCACAGCCACAGACGGTCGGGTTCGGCCCGCTCGTCTTCAGCACCTCGTCGGCGCGGGAGCCGAGCCGTTCGACGCTCCGCCGGCCGATGGGCGACCGCAGGCCGAACTCGTCCATGTAGTCCCGGAGGACGGAGAACTCCTCGCTCCCCGGCAGGGGGATCTCGGCGGTCCGGCAGTCGGCGTCGATGCCGAACTTCGCACAGACGTGGTCGCTGATCTCCTCGCCCATCATCCGGTAGGTGGTGAACTTCCCGCCGACGATGCTCGTCATTCCAGGTACCGAGTCGCGCTCCTCGTGGTCGAGCAGGAAGTAGTCCCGCGTGATGTCCGTCGGGTCCGTGCTGCCGACGTCCGGGGGTTCGTACAGCGGGCGCACGCCCCAGAACGAGCGGATGGTCCGCGCCTCGGCGAGCATCGGCACCAGCTCCGAGAGCGTGTCGATCATCATGTCGACCTCCCACCCCTCCTCGGGGTAGTCCTCCGGGTCCTCGACCTCCTCGTCGGTCGTCCCGAGGATGACCGTCGTCTCGTGGGGGACGATGATGTCGGCGTCGCCCTTCGGCCGACACCGGTTGATGACCGTATCGACCTGCCGGGTGTTCATGATCGTCATCACGCCCTTCGAGGGGCGGACCTCGACGTCGAGGCCGGCCATCTCGCCGATACGGCCGGCCCACGCGCCCGTCGCGTTGACGACGTGGTCGGCCCGGATCTCCTCGGTCCCGCCCTCGGTCCCGTGGACGCGCTTCCCCGGTCCGGACGCGTGTTCGACCTCGACGCCGACGACCTCGCCCTCCTCGACCAGTAGGTCGATCACTTTCGAGTGGGTCTCGATGCGCGCGCCGTGTTCCATCGCGCTTGCGGCGTTCGCGACCACCAGTCGGAACGGGTCGACCGCGCCGTCCGGCACCGAGATCGCTTTGTCGACGTCCTTCGCGAGGTGGGGTTCCATCGCGCGGGCCTCCTCGCCGGAGACGACCTCCGCGGGGATGCCGCAGTCCTCGCAGCCGCGCAGTTTCTCCTCGAAGTACGCCTCGGTGTCCTCGGGCCGCTTGACGAACAGGCCACCGGTCATCTCGACGCAGTGGGCCGCGATGTCCCGCAGGACGCGGTTCTCCTCGATGCACTCGCGCGCGCTCTTCCGGTCGGAGACCGCGTAGCGACCGCCGCTGTGGAGGAGCCCGTGCATCCGCCCCGTCGTGCCGTGGGTCAGGTTCC
>JBEPXB010000078.1:0-8192 GCA_041642135.1 Halobacteriales archaeon
CCGATGTTCGGCTCGATCGCCGGGATGGGCGACTGGATGGGCCTGGCCTTCGCCTCGGCGTTCTACTGTATCGGGTTCGGACAGTACCTGGTCGTCTTCGCGCCGTTGCCCGAGGTGGCGTTCCTCAACCCGATCCAGGTGGGCGCGCTCCTCGCCGGGCTCCTGTTCGTCGCCGTCAACTACATCGGGGCCAAGGAGACCGGCGGCGTCCAGACGGTGATCGTGTTCGTGCTACTCTCGATCCTCACCGCCTTCGCCGTCGCGGGCTTCCTGTCGTTCGACTACACGACGCTCGCCGGCGAGGACGGGCTCGCACCGTTCGGTGTCGGCGCGATCCTCCCGGCGACGGCGCTCGTGTTCGTCTCCTTTCTGGGGTACGCGAAGATCGCGACGGTCGCCGAGGAGCTGAAGAACCCGGGGCGGAACCTCCCCATCGCCATCATCGGGAGCGTCGGTTTCGTCACCGTCGTCTACGCCGTCCTCGTGACGACGATGCTCGGGGTGATCCCGTGGCCGGACCTCAGCCTGAATTCGCCGGTCGCACAGGCGGCGGAGGTGTCGTTCCCGTCGTCGATCGGGCCGATCGGCGGGATCGCCGCCGCCGCCGCCGCGGTGATGACCGCCGGGGCGCTACTGGCGACGGCCTCCTCGGCCAACGCGTCGATCCTCGCCTCCGCACGGATCAACTTCGCGATGGGCCGGGACAGGATCGTCACCGACTGGCTCAACGAGATACACCCGAACTACTCGACGCCGTACCGCTCGATCCTCCTCACGGGCGGGCTCATCGTCGTGTTCATCGCGGCGCTCGGTCGCGACATCGCGGTCCTCGCGAAGGCGGCCAGCGTGCTCCACCTCATCGTCTACGCACTCATGAACGTGGGCCTGATCGTCTTCCGTGAGGCGGACGTCCCGGAGTACGACCCGGATTTCGAGGTCCCGCTGTACCCGATCACGCCCCTGCTCGGCGCGGGACTGTCGCTCGGTCTCGTCGCGTTCATGGACGGGCTGGAGATCGCGCTCTCGGCCGGGTTCGTCATCGCCGCCGTGGCGTGGTACTTCATCTACGCCCGGAGCGAGACGACACGGCAGGGGGTCCTCTCGGAGTACATCCGGCGTCGCGAGGAGGACCTTCCTGGAGGGGTCGTGAACGCCGCCGACGCGGTCGCGCCCACCGGCACCGAGGGGCCGACGGTCATGGTCGCGCTGGCGAACCCGCGGACCGAGAGCGCCCTGATGGCACTCGCCGGCGTGCTCGCGAAACACGAGGACGGCCGGGTGCTCGCGACGCACGTCGTCACCGTACCGAACCAGACGGCGCTCGCAGCCGCCGCCGAGAACCGGGAGCGGATCGACGCCACCTCGGAGGACCTCCTCGAGGCCGCGAAGGCGGACGCCGAGCGGTTCGACGTACCCGTCGAGACGAGGACGATCCTCTCGCACCGCGGGCTGGAGGAGGTCTTCGACGCGGCACGGACCCACGACGTGGACACCCTCGTGATGGGGCACGGCGGTGCGCGGTTCGCGGGTGGACGGGCGGAATCCCCCCTCGACGAGCTGACCCACGAACCGCCCTGTGACGTCCTCGTGCTGGACGGGCAGGAGCTCGAGCTCTCGGACGTGCTCGTCCCGACCGCCGGCGGGGGCTCGTCCGACCTCTCCGCGGAGGTCGCCCGCGCGCTGCACGAGACCGTCGGTACCGACGTATCGCTGCTCCACGTGGTCGACCCGGGCGAGGAGGGGGCCGGCCTCGAGTTCCTCCGCGAGTGGGCGGCCGGCCACGGACTGTCGGACGCGGAGATACACGTCGAGGCGGGGGACGTCGAGGCTGTGATCGGGCGGACGGGCGAGGAGTACGGCCTGGTGATCATCGGGGCGACCGAGCGGGGGCTGTTGTCGCGGATCGTTCGCGGCTCGCTGGCGTTCGACACAATCGAGCGGCTCGAAACGCCGGTGCTGTTGACCGAACGGCCGTCGGCACGCTCGCTCCGAGAGCGGCTGTTCGGACGTCGCTGAGACGACCCGCGGAGCCGTCGACCGGCGGGTCAGTCACACGGTCGTGCGTACCGATGTACCGGCGATCACCCGGATGGGGTCGGTTAGCGCCGGTAAAGGACGACGCACGACCGTATCAGACGTTCTCGGGGTCGGTCGGGACGCTGATGTCGCCGCCGATGATCGACTGTCTGGACCCGGCGATGGCGTCCTCGACCTCGTCCGGGATCTCCGAGCCGAGCTGCTGCCCGTAGACGATGCCGACGCCGTCGTCGTCGAGCCCGAGCGCCGTGGTCGCCCCGCCCTCGAACTCGTCGTTCACGACGGCCTCGACGGCGTTGTAGACGGCGGTGTCGACGCGCTTGACCATCGAAGCGAGGATCACGTTCGCGTAGGACTCCTTCGTCACGGACTGGTCGCGGTCGACGCCGATGGCGAACTTCCCCTGCTCCTGTGCGGCCTGGAACACGCCGGTCCCGGTGTTGCCGGCCGCGTGGTAGACGACGTCCGCCCCGGAGTTGTACATCGCGAGTGCGGCCTCCCGGCCCGCGGTGGGCGCGTTGAAATCGCCCACGTAGGAGGTCTGGACCTCGACGTCCTCGCTCGCGGCCTTCACCCCGGCCTCGTAGCCGGCCTGGAACCGCCTGATGAGCGGTGACTCGACGCCGCCGACGAACCCCACGCTCGTCGAGTCGGCCGTCGTCGAGCCCGCGCCCGCCGAGAAGTCCCGCGTCGTCAGCGCCCCCGCCAGTTGGCCGACGAGGTACGACCCTTCGTGCTCGGCGAACACGTACGAGGCGACGTTGTCCGCCTCGACGACGCTGTCGACGATCATGAAGTCCTGGTCCGGGAAGTCGGGCGCGTTCTCCGAGAGCGCCGACGCCTGGAGGAAGCCGATACAGCAGATCAGCTCGTAGGTCGGGTCGGTCGAGCGGGCGAACTGCTGCTGGAAGTTCTTGAACTCCGAGACGGCGGAGGGCTGGGCCTCGCCGAACGAGATGCCGAACTCGGACTCGGCCTGCTGGATACCCTGCTGGGCCTGGTCGTTGAACGAGCCGTCGCCGAGCCCCCCGGTCGCGTACACCATCCCGATGTTGACGGGGTCCGAAGAGGTCGGTGACTCCGTCTCCATCTCGCTCTCGGTTTCGGTCTCGGTCTCCTCGTCCGAGCTCGAATCCGAATCGTCGGCCTCCGTCGGTTCCGCGGTCGCCGTCGGCGTCGACTCGCTGCCGCCGTCGCCACCGTCCCCGCCGTCGCCACCCGTCGGTCCGCCGGTACACCCCGCCAGAGCGATCCCACCCGCGGTCCCCACGCCGGTGAGGAACTTGCGCCTGTCTATCTGCATGGTCGTTCGCGTAGTGCGTCGAACGGGGGTTAAACGCTACGAATCGGGGGACGACACCCCCAGGCGACCGTTACGCGTCCGCTCGGGGTCGGACCCTCCGCCCGACGGCGATGACAGGTCAGTCCGGCCGTCGCCCTGCTCAGCCAGCGCGCTCGACGGCGGTCTCGAGTAGTTCGCGGGCCCGCTCGACGAGGTCGTCAACGTCTTCGCTCTCCGCGTAGAGCCGGACGTACGGCTCGGTCCCGGAGGGCCTCACGAGGAGCCACGACCCGTCGGGGCGTTCGAGGCGGACGCCGTGTTCGGTGTCGAGGGTGGCCTCCGGGAACGCGTCGGGCAGGGTCGTCTCCAGCGTCGCCATGACCGACCGCTTGTGCTCGTCGGGACACGCGACGCTCACCTTCCGGTAGGGCCGCTCGGTCACCGGCTCGCGGAGCGCGTCGAGGCCTTCCCCGGCGACCAGCCGCGAGAGGACGGCGGCGCTCGCCACGCCGTCGATCCAGGGTCCGAAGCCGGGATGGACGTGCTTCCAGGGCTCGGCCGCGAACACGACGGCGGTCTCCGGGCCACCCGCGTCGTAGGCTGTCTCGACGCCCTCGTGGAGCGCGCCCAGCCGCACTCGCTCGACGCGACCGCCCGCCGCCCGGACCCGCTCGTCGATCCGCGCCGAGGCGTTCGGCGTCGTCACCACCACGGGGTCGCCCGCCTGGCTCTCGCGGACGTAGCGTTCGGCCAGTATCGCGACGACGGTGTCCTCGTGGACCACCTCGCCGTCGCCGTCGAGGAGGACGATCCGGTCGGCGTCGCCGTCGTGGCCGAACCCCAGGGTAGCGTCGTCCTCGGCGAGGAACGCCCGGAAGTCCGCGAGGCTCTCCGGGGTGGGTTTGGACTCCCGGCCGGGGAAGTGGCCGTCGACGTTGTCGTTGAGCGCGACCACGTCCCCACCCATCGCCGCGAGGACGCGCGGGGTCGCGACCGACGCCATGCCGTTGCCGCAGTCGACGGCCACGCGGAGCCCCTCCAGTGACGAGCCGAACCCCCGGGCGTACTCGACGACGGCCTCGCGGTAGCGGGGGAGCGGGTCGGCCCGTTCCGAGTCGGTCCAGTCGGTCCACGCCGCCGGCGGGTCCGGGTCGGCGGCCCGGCGCTCGACCCGCCGTTCGGCCTCGCGGTCGTACTCGCGGCCGTCCTCGAAGAACTTCAGGCCGTTGTCCGACGGCGGGTTGTGGCTCGCGGTCACCATCGCCCCCCGTCGCCCCCGCGAAGCGAACGCCAGCGCGGGGGTGGGCACCTGTCCGACCCGGACGACCCGGGCGCCCACAGAACAGAGGCCGGCCTCGACGACGGCGGCCAGTGCGGACCCCGACTCGCGGCCGTCGCGTCCGACGACGAACTCCCCGCCGTCGCGGCCCGCGGCGGCCGCCACCCGCAGGGCGAACGACGGCGTCACGCGCGTCCCGACGTCCCCCCGGATGCCGGCGGTGCCGAACAGCACCTCGACCTCGGCGTCGGCATCGTCCATACCCACCGAAGGCCCGGCGGGTACTTAGGTGGCCGTGTCCCGCGCGGTCCGTCGAGACCCGGGCCGGGCTCCGGATGTTCGGGGACGTGACGGGTGGGAGAACTCGACCGGTACCGGCGCGAAGGGGTCGACTGCTCAGAGCTCGACGCCGCTCGGGATGAGGCTGTACCCCCGGAGGAGGCCGCCGTCGGCGTCGTAGACGAGGAGCGTGGACTTCTCGTAGGTGGCGAACGACTCGCCGCCGATGGTCACCTCGACCCGATAGCGTTTGCCGTCGTCGGTGTCCTTCCCGTAGGCGCGGGCGGCGTCGACGAACCGGGTGACGTCGCCGGCGTCCGCGTTGAGTTCGAGGACGAAGTCGCCCGTGACGCGGTTGGTCACGGCGACCACCCCCTCGGTCTCGGGGTCGTCGACGGGGCCGTGGAGGCGGTAGGAGACGTCGAGGTCGCTCGCCTCCAGTACGGTCCCGGACTCGTCGGTGAGCCGCTCGGTCAACTGGTCGTCCGGGCCGTCGAAGTCGATCGTGACGGTCGGGATCCCCGGCTCCTCCGGTTCCCCGTCACCCCCCACGTTCCTGACGTCTAGCGTAAAGTAGTCGCGCCTCATTCCAGCACAGACGGACTACGAAGTCGGAAGTGATGAACCTGACGACTGCGACAGGACGCCCCCGGACTCGCCTCCCGATCGCTCCCCGGGCTCATCTCCCGATTCCTCGACCGGGTTTATACCGGAATGGGGGACAGAGGGGGCATGGTCTGGGTCCGTTCGGAGTACGCCGGCGAGTTCGCCGTCCTCTCGGCGTGGGTGTCGGCGCTGCTCCCCTGGTCGGTCTCGTTCGCCAGCCAGGGCGGCGTCTCGCTGGTCGTCGTCCGGTTCCCCCTCCTCGCGTTCCAGTTCCTCCTCGGCGCACAGCTCCGGGGCGCCGAACAGCCCCTCCTCCCGGTCTGGAGCGCCTACGCGTTCCCGGCGAGCGAGGCGGTCGCGCGGGCCTACCTCGTCTGGCTCGGCGGGGCGGCCGTCTTCGGCCTCGCGCTCCTCCTGAGCGTGGTCTACTACGCCGTCGACGAGCGGCTCGAGGCGCGACTCCCCGTCGACCCCGTCCGGCTGATGGGCGGGCTCCTGCTCGCGACGGCCGTCGTCCTGAGCGCCGCCACCGTCATGCTCTGGGGGAGTTTCCTCGGCGGGTCCGTCCCCGTCGGCGTGGTCTTCCTCTACGCGTTCGGCTACCTGCTGCTGACCGTCGAGCGCCAGGAGCCCCCGACGACGACCCCCGGGCGACCCGCCGCGGTGGCCGAGGAGTGATCGAGATCCCCGCAGCGCTGTCCCCGGGTTTCGAGCGGTATCACGGAACGGAGGTTTATACGCCGATGCGGCGAACCGACGACGAGAACCACCGTGTCACCCGAGGAGACGCTGGCGGGGGCGACGGGAGTCCGAGAGGGACTGCTCGAGGGGCTCTCCCGGTACGTCGACGTCCTCCGGGGTTCCGACCTCGACGTCGTCCCGTACCGGCCGGACGAGCACGGCCGCCTGGTCGAGTTCGACGGCCTCGAGGGGTACGAGGAGGTCGAACGCTACTGGGTCAACGCCCCGTACGCCTTCGTCTCGATCAACTACGACGACGAGGACAAGGAGCACCGCTACCAGGTGGTCGAGCCGACGCTCACGTCGCTGGAGGCGGAGCTGCTCGACGCGCTCTTCGAGGACATCCGGGCACCGCTGCTCTACGACCGGTCGGTCGGCGACGACCCGGAGGCGACGCTCCGCGACGAACTCGGCTCCAGGCTCGAGGAGTACGGCGTCCGCGTCGGGATGGACTCGTTCTATCGTCTGTTCTACTACCTCCACCGACGGTTCCGCGGGTTCGGCCCGATCGACGCGATCATGCACGACCCCCACATCGAGGACGTCTCCTGTGACGGCTACGACCTCCCGCTGTACGTCTACCACGACGACTACCAGGACGTGGAGACGAACGTGCGGTTCGACGCGGACCGGCTCGACTCATACGTCGTCCGACTCGCCCAGCAGTCCGGCCGGCACGTCTCGGTCGGCAACCCGGTCGTCGAGGCCACCCTGCAGGACGGCTCGCGGGCCGAACTCGCGCTCGGGGACGAGGTGACACCCCGCGGGTCGGCGTTCACCATCCGGAAGTACTCCGATGAGCCGTTCACGCCCGTCGACCTGCTCGAGCACGGCACCTACGACCTCGACCAGCTGGTCTACCTCTGGACCGCCATCGAGCACAACCGCAACCTCGTCTTCGCCGGCGGCACCGCCTCCGGGAAGACGACGAGCCTGAACGCCATCTCGATGTTCGTTCCGCCGCGCTCGAAGCTCATCACCATCGAGGACACGCGCGAACTCGCGCTCCACCACGACAACTGGCTCTCCTCGGTCACGCGCGAGCGGCTCGACGAGGGCGCGGACGTGACGATGTACGACCTGCTGCGCTCGGCGCTACGTCACCGGCCCGAGTACATCCTCGTCGGCGAGGTCCGCGGCGAGGAGGCGATGACGCTGTTCCAGGCGATGAACACCGGTCACACGACGCTCTCGACGATGCACGCCGACAGCGTCCAGACGGTCATCAACCGGCTGGAGAACGACCCCATCAACGTCCCGCGCTCGATGGTCCAGTCGCTCGACGTGCTCTGCGTGCAGGTGCTCGCCCGCTCGGGCGGCGAGCGGGTCCGCCGCGCACGGAGCATCGCCGAGATCGAGGGCGTCGACGGGCGGACGGGCGAACTGGACTACTCGAGGGCCTACGAGTGGCGGGCCGACGAGGACGGCTTCCGCGAGGGCAACCGCCGGATACTCGACGAGATACGCCGCGAGCGGGGCTGGTCGGGGACGGAACTGCTCCGCGAACTCCGGCGTCGCCGTCGGTTCCTCGAGTACCTCCGGGTCCGGGGGGTCGACGGGTTCCGCGAGTTCACCGCGATGGTCAACCGCTACTACGCCGATGCCGACACGGTGATGGAGCGTATCGACCGGGACGAACGCGTGGACGCCGACCCGGACGGTGGCGGCGAGGACGCTGACGCCGAGCGCGACGCTGACCGGGACGCCGAGACGCCGGCGACCGGCGTCGAACTCGACTGAGTGATGCTCCCCGCGTTCCACCTGCCGGCGCTCGACTCGCTCCTCTCGTTCCTCCCGCTCGCGCTCGCCGTGACGGTGGTGGTGACGCTGGCGCTCGGCACGGTCAGTTCGCGGGTCGAGGGGCGCGTCGCGACGGTCGCATACCGGCTCTTCGGCACCGTCCGCATCGAGGCCGACGCCGGGCGGCGCCGCCGCCTCCGGATGGCCGGGATCGGGACGCCCTACCGC
>JBEPXB010000079.1:0-8089 GCA_041642135.1 Halobacteriales archaeon
CGAGGGTTACGACCAGGAGTACGTCGGCGACCGCTCGCTCCGGTACCTCCAGGACACCGTGAACGCCATCGGCGCGGACCGGTTCGAGGACCTGAGCGACGTCCGGGCGTACGTCGAGCGGGCGCGCGAGGAGGGCACGGACGCGGCCGCCGCGGACGACGACTGAACGCGGATCGAGCGCACCGAGCACGGACGAACACGGGCCGAGCGCCCACCGGACGCGGGCGTCCCGGGCCGAGCGGGTCGATCGCCCAGATCAGAGGTGTCGGTTCGCCAGGTCCTCGCCGGCGACGTAGCGCCGGTAGTTCTCCGCGAACTGGTCGGCGGCCCGCTCCCAGTAGTGTGGCGTCGTCCCCGCGACGTGGGGCGTGATCAGGACGTTCTCGAGGTCCCACAGCGGCGAGTCCTCCGGCAGCGGCTCCTCGGCGAACACGTCGAGGGCGGCGCCCCGGAGTTCGCCCGCGTCCAGCGCCTCGACCAGCGCGTCCTCGTCGACGACCGCCCCGCGGGCGATATTGACGAGGACGCCCTCGCCGAGCGCGGCGAGCGCCTCGGCGTCGATCATCCCCCGGGTCTCGTCGTTCAGCGGACAGGCGAGCACGGCACAGTCCGCCCGTTCCAGCGCCTCGTGGAACCGGTCGGGCGTCACGCAGTCCGCGAGCGCGTCGGGCGCATCCGAGGGGTCGCGCTTCACCCCGACCGTCTCGGCGCCGACGGCGTCGCAGAGTTCGACCACGCGGGTCCCGATGGCGCCGACCCCCACGATCGCGACGGTCCGGTCGGCGAGTTCGCCCGCGCCGAAGCGGTCCCACTCGCGCCGGTGCTGCTGGGCGACCGCGCGGTCGAACCGGCGCTCGAAGTGAAGCAGCACCCCGAGGACGTGCTCGCCGATAGGTTGTGCGTGAATACCCGAACTGTTCGTCAGTATCAGCCCCCGCTCCGCTAACCGATCGAGGTCGAAGTGGTCCAGGCCCGCGGAGAGGGAGTGGACCCACCGCAGGTCCGTCGCGGCCTCCAACAGTGCGTCCGAGAGTCGATGGGTGACGAGCACCTCCGCGTCCGGAGCGCCTTCGAGGGTCGTCGCCTCGTCGGTGGCGACCCGCAGGTCGACGTCCTCGATCCGGTCGCGTATCGCTTCCGCCATCGGTTCCGTCCCGCGTGCCATCACGAGGTGGGGCACCAGGACGGTGGGCCGGTCGGTCATGGCGGGCGGTCGTCCGAGCTGGGCATAAACGTGCGGAAGCCGGGACGGGGGCGCTCCGACGTGTGGCGTGTCCGCCACCCCGGACGCTCCGGCGATGCGAGAAGATTTAGGTCCGTGCTCGCCCGACCCGTCGGCGTTCGACCCGCCTACCTCGTCCTCGACCTGCTGCTGATCGTCGCCCTCCTGGTGGCGGTTTTCCTCTTCGGGGTGTTCTGGTTCCCGCTCCTGCTCCTGGTGGTCGTCGTCGGGCTCTCGCTGTGGCTGATACGGGAGTATCGCCTCGACTACCTCGACGAACCGGACGCGCGTCGGGCGAGGGACTGACCCTCGCCGGGAGTACGGGCAGTCCCCCGAGAGCCGGCGGGGTGGACTCTAGTCGTCGCCCTCTGCCGCCTCGCCCTCCCCGTGTCGCTCCTCCAGTTTGTACTTCTGTATCTTCCCGCTCGCGGTTCTCGGGAGTTCCTCGACGAACGTCACCTGCCGGGGGTGTTTGTACTCGGCGATGTTGTCGAGGCTGAACTGCCGGATCGACTCGGCGAGGTCGTCGCTCGGCTCGGCGCCGGGTGCGGGCACCACGTAGGCGACGGGCACCTCGTTGCGCCGCTCGTCCGGGATCCCGATGACTGCGGCGTCGGCGACGGCCTCGTGCTCGCGGAGGAGTTCCTCCACCTCGCTCGGGTAGACGTTGTACCCGGCGGTGACGATCATGTGCTTCTTGCGGTCGACGATCTCGTAGTAGTTGTCCCCGTCGCGTCGGGCGATGTCGCCGGTCCGGAAGAACCCCATCTCCGTGAACGCCGCCTCGGTGGCCTCGGGCATCCCGTGGTAGCCCTTCATCACCTGCGGGCCGCGGACGAGGAGTTCGCCCTCCTCGCCGATGGGGACCTCCGTGCCGTCCTCGTCGACGACGCGGCACTCGGTGTGGCGGAGCGGCTGACCGATGGTGCCGTGGCGGAGGCCGAACGCCGACCCCTGCTGGGTGTGTGTCGCGCCGTTCGTCTCGGTGAGGCCGTACCCCTCGGACATCTCGACGCCGGCGACCTCCTCGAAGCGCTCCTGGACGGCGACGGACATCTTCGCGCCGCCCTCGCTCGCCGAGACGAGCGAGGAGAGGTCGTGCTCGCCGAACGACTCGCTGTTGACCATGTCGACGTACATCGCAGTGACGCCGACGAAGTGGGTGATCCCCTCCGCCTCGATGGTCTCCATAGCGACCTCGGCGTCCCAGTTCGTCGGGTTCCGCAGGTAGAGCGCCCCGCCGCGGACGAGCGGCTGCATCGCGACGTGGGTGAACCCCGTGATGTGGTAGAGCGGGAGGTAGAGCAGCGATCTGACGTCCGTGTCGGCGACGTCGTCGTTCCGGGAGGCGAGGTAGGAGAGGAGCTGTGCGGCGAAGTTCCGGTGGGTGAGCTGGACGCCCTTCGGCCGGCCGGTCGTCCCGGAGGTGTAGGGCAGCAGCGCGACGTCGTCCGGGTCCCGTTCGAGGGTGTGCGGCTCGCCCCTGACGGCCTCGAACGCGACGTCCTCGGGGTGGCGTTCGTCCTCGTCGCCGACTGAGACGACGAGCGGGTCCCGTCCGGTCTCCGCGAGCGTCTCCGTGACGACCCCGCGGAGCGCGGGGTGGGTGAGGACGATGTCGGCGTCGGTGTCCTCTATCTGGTAGGTGAGTTCGCGGATCTTGTACTGGGGGTTGACGGGGGAGACGACGACCCCGGCACGAAACGCCCCGACGGAGGCGATCAGGTACTGGGGGCAGTTCGGCAGGTAGAGGAGGAGCCGGTCGCCCGCCCCGAACCCCCGGTCGCGCAACCCCCCGGCGAACGCCTCGCTCGCCGCCCGGAGTTCGGCGTGGGTGGTCTCGTGACCGGAGGCCTCGATGGCCAGCGAGTCGCCGTGGTGGCGCGCCGTCTCGTCGAACAGCTTCGCGACGTTCCCCGTCGTCGCCTCCTCGGCCACGTCGTCCAGATGCATGCCACGCGGTAGCGAGAATCGACAGTTAAACGTTTCTCCGCTCGACCGGGCCGGAGTCGGGTTCCGGGGGGCGGTTTTATCTCCCTCCCGCGGTCAGGTGGCCCATGCACGCGAGCACGGAGATGGCACGGATGCGGAGGGTCTTCGAGTGACCGAGACGCTGGAACGGCTGGAGTCGATCGTCGGCGAGTCCGTCACGACGGTCGAGGGGTTCGCCGTCGAGGCGGGGAAGGTAGAGGAGTTCGCACGGGCCGTCGGCGACGACGACCCCGTCTATCGGGACCCGGAGGTGGCCAGCGAGCGCGGGTTCGAGGCCGTCCCCGCCCCGCTCACGTTCGTCCGGACGACCGACTTCCCCCGGTACCGGACCGGCGAGGCAGTCGACCTGGGGTTCCGCCACGAGCACACGCTCCACGGCGAGCAGGCATACGAGTACGACCGCCCGCTCGTGGTCGGGGACACGCTGACCGGCGAGACCGCCGTCGTGAACGCCTACGAGCGGGACGGGAGCCGCGGCGGGACGATGACGTTCGCGGAGGTGGAGACCGAGTTTCACGACGCGAGCGGGGAACGGGTGCTCGTCTCCCGGGCGACGGCCATCGAGACGGGCGGAACGGTGGACGACGGCGGCGACTGTGTGGATGCCCGGGAGACGGACGGCGGCGACCGGGGCGAGGACCCCGAGTGGTCGGCGACGGATCGCGCTACCGCCGACGCCGCGGCACCGACGCCGGTCGAGCCGGGCGAGGTGTCGGTCGGTGACCGGGCACCGGTCGTCACGCTCGGCCCGCTTTCCCGGCGGGACTTCGTCCGCTACGCGGGCGCCAGCGGCGACTTCAATCCCATCCACTACGACGAGCCGTACGCGCGTGCCGCGGGCAACCCCACCGTGTTCGGACAGGGGATGTTCACCGCCGGCGTCGCGGCCCACGCCGTCGCCGACTGGCTCGGCGTCGGGTCGGTGCAGTCGTTCGACGTCAGGTTCCGGTCGCGGGTCTGGCCCGGCGACACGCTCTCGACGACCGTCGAGGCGACCGAGGTCGACCGGATCGAGGCGGGCGAGCACGTCACCGTCGAGATGCGTGTCGACCGCGAGGCCGGCGAGGACGACGGGGACGGCGAGACAGTCATCACCGGGACGGTGGAGGCGGTGCTGTGAGGATCCTGGTGACCAACGACGACGGCATCGACGCGCCGGGGCTCCGGGCGCTCGCCGACGCGCTCTCGGAACTCGGCGAGGTCCGGGTGCTCGCGCCGGCCCGGAATCAGAGTGCGGTCGGTCGGGGGCTCTCCTACGGCCGGATGGGTCCCGACCGGGGCAACGAGGGCGAGACCGGCCTCGGCGACGGCGAGGACGAGCCGTTCACCGTGATCATCCCCCGCGAGGACCACGAACTCGGCGACGCGGTCCACGGGACGCCCTGTGACTGCGTGATCCTCGGCGTCGGGACGTTCGACCCGGACGTGGTCGTGGCAGGGTGCAACCCGGGGGCGAACCTCGGCGCACACGTCCTCCCCCGCTCGGGGACGGCGAGCGCCGCGACGGAGGCCGCCTGCCTCGGCGTCCCCGGGGTCGCCGTCTCGATGGACGTCCTCGGGATGGACCGCTCGGCCCTCTCGCCCGGGGACTTCGAGCGGGCCTGTTCCGTGGCCACGAGCGTCGTCGAGCGGGCCGTCGACGGCGACGCCTTCGACGTGGTCGACTACCTGAACCTGAACG
Organism: Halobacteriales archaeon; assembly: GCA_041642135.1. Lineage (GTDB taxonomy): Archaea > Halobacteriota > Halobacteria > Halobacteriales > Haloarculaceae > Salinirubellus. Next base: position 4,896 of record JBEPXB010000079.1, read on the forward strand.
TTCCCCGCCCGGACCGGGACCTCGATGGGCTGGCGATCACGCGACCGACGGAGGTGTACGACATGCAGGCGCGGCTCGACGATGGACAGTACCGCCTCCACAACCCACTCTGGTCCGGGATGGCCTCGGGGAACATCCCCGACCCGGCGGGTACCGACCGCCGGGCGCTCCTCGACGACCGGGTGAGCCTGTCGCCGCTCTCACTGCCGTACGACCCGACCGACGACGCGGTCCTCGAGCGGCTCGGAACGGTGTTCGAGGGAAGCGTCGACCGTTCGTAGCGGTCGGGCCGCCACAGAGGCACCGACGGAGGTGCGCCCGCCGGCTGACCGACCGACTAGTCGGCACAGTTATGTATAACGGTTCCTCACTACGGGGTAGCGATGAACCGATACAGCGACACGGGCCGCACGATGCGGCTCGACCCCGACTCGTTCGCCTCCGGCTACTTCCAGAACGCGGTCTACCGACACTGGGACCCCTACCGGGACATCCCCGACAAGCTGCTGGAACAGGACCGCGAGCGCCTCGTCGAGCGCGACCAGACCGAAGCGGAGTTCGACGGCCTCCGGCGGACGCTCGCACTGTTCGGCGCGGGCGAGGAGGCCGTCACCGAGGACCTCGCCCCGATGTGCATCGTCCTCGACGACGTGGACAAGCAGATGTTCCTCACCTCCCAACTGTACGAGGAGGCCAAACACACGGCCTTCTTCGACCGCTACTGGCGGGACGTGGTCAACCCGGTGGCGGAGGCGCGCGGGTTCGAGGTGACGAACCCCACCGACGAGCGCTACTTCAACGACTCGTACGTGGAGCTGTTCGACCGGACCGAGGCCGCGATGCACCGCCTGCTGGATGACGACTCCCCCGAGGCGCTCGCGCGGGCGTACTGCCACTACCACCTCGTCGTCGAGTCCGTGCTCGCACAGACCGGCTACTACGGCATCCAGGGCACCTGGTCGCCGACGGGCCCGGACGTGGAGGTGCAGGGCGAGCCGGTCCACCTCGAGGGGCTCGTCGAGGGAATAACCCGCATCCGCTCGGACGAGGGGCGCCACGTCGGCTTCGGGATGCACGAGGTCCAGCGACTCATCGCCGAGGAGGGCGTCGATCCCGGCATCGTCCAGGAGACGCTCCAGGACCTCCTCCCGCTGGTCGCCGGCATCGTCGACGACCCGACGACGGACGTCGATTCGACCTATCTCGTCGAGTACGCCACCGAGAAGCTCCAGCGCCGCATCGAGATCATCACGGACCGCGAGGCGCAGATCCCGCCCATCGAGGAGCTCGTCCACGTCGAGGGCGGCCGGGACGTCTCGGCGGACTGAAATCCGCGGCGTGTTCCGCGGCGCATGGGCGGCCCGAAAGGGTGTCGGGGGAGGCAAATATCACCGCAAGAGTTATCACCGAGTGATAAGGTACCGTAGCACATGGCTATCGGTCGGTATCGCGACATCCCCGCCGAGATGGACGACCTCGAGTGCCGCGTGGCGGCCGCACAGTACCCCGAGGGCGGACTGGTCGTCGGGATGGGCCTGGGGATCGTCCTCGGGATGGCCCTGTCGCCGGTCGCCGTCGCGGTCGGTCCCATCGTCGGCGCGCTGGCCGGTTACGGGGCGGGCCGGGAGTTCCGCGGGTATCGGATCCGTCGGCTCCGGGCGTCGGTGGACGGTGGGGAGGGGGGCGAGGCCGACGAGGGAACTGGCGGCGCCGACACCGCTTCGCCCGTCGACGCCGAGGCCGGCGAGCACGGCGACGGTTCCGAATGAGCACGGTGGCGGGGGAGGGCGGGAGCGACGAGGGCGGGTCGCGCCTGCTCTCCGGACGGGTGGGGCTGTTCGGCGTCCTCGCGCTCGTCGTCGGCAACGCCATCTCGGTACCGATATACGTCCTATCGGGACCGCTCGCGGGCGGCGAAGGGCTCGGCGCCGGCCCGGCCGTGATACTCGCCGCGGTCCTCGCTGCGATACCGGCGGGGTTCGTCGTGCTCTACAACGCGCTGCTCGGGAGCGCCATGCCCGTCGCCGGCGGCCTCTACGTCTACATCTCGCGGCTCACCGCCCCCTTCTGGGGGTTTCTGGTCCCGTGGACGCTCCCCCTGGTGATCTGGGCGTCGCTGCTCGTCACCGCGACCGGCTTTGCCGAGTACGCGCGGTTCTTCGTCGACCTGCCGGTGACAGTGCTGATCTACGTCCTGCTCGTCGCCGTCCTCGCCATCAACGTCCTGGGCCTGCGGCTCGTGGCCGGGGTGCAGGTGCTGTTCGTCGCCGCGCTGGTCGTCTCGCTGCTGACGTTCATCCTCCCCGGCGCGACGGCGGTCGATCCGGCGAACTACACGCCGTTCGTCCCCGACGTGGGGGCGCTGGGCCTCGCCGCCGTCGCGCTGTTCTACCCGTTCCTCGGGTTCGGCCTGCTCGTCGAGCTCGGCGAGGAGATCGACGATCCATCGAGAACGATCCCGCTCGCGCTGTTCGTGAGCGTCGGCGTCGTCGCGCTGTTCTACGTCGCGCTCGTCGCCGTCCTCGTGGGCGTGGTGTCGTGGACGGAACTCGGGCACCCGAACGACGTCGGGACCGCCGCGGCGAGGTTCCTCCCGCCGTGGGCCGCGGGCGTCGTCGTCGCGGGCGCGCTGTTCGCCGTCGTCACCACCGTCAACACGTCGCTGCTCGTCGCCTCGCGGACGATAATGCGTGCGGGTCGGGACGGCGTGTTCCCCGAGGTACTGGCGTACGTCGACCCGCGGTTCGACACGCCCGTCGTCGCCCTCCTGGTGATGGGGATCCCGCCGCTATTACTAGTACCCATCGCGGACGAACTCGTCGGCCTCGCGGCGTTCATCGGCCTCGCGAGCCTCACGGCCTACTTCTTCAGCGCGGTCGGGCTCTGGAACCTCCCGCGGGAGTTTCCCGAGCACTACGAGAACGCCGCGTTCATGCTGAAGCGCGAGCGCGGGCTCCTGGTGGCGGTCGTCGCGGGCGCGCTCGCCACCGCCGCGTTCTGGGTCGTCTCGCTCCTGCGGCTCCCGGTCGTGGGTGTGGTGCTGGTCGGCTGGTTCGTCCTCGGCTACGTGGCGTATCGGTATCGGGTCTCGCGGAGCGATCCCGCGGAGACGTTCCGAACGATGACGAGCCTGGCCGAACACGAGGCCGCGTTCGCCAGGAATCGGGGTTCGGACGTGGAGGAGGACTGACCCG
>JBEPXB010000080.1:0-8014 GCA_041642135.1 Halobacteriales archaeon
GTGGCGCGACCGCCGGGGCACGATAATCGACGACATCCACCAGATCCTCCCGATCTCCGAGGACGTCTGGCTGGCGACGACGGGCTACCTCGACCACAACCTGGAGAACCTCGGACTGGGCCACGCCGTCGGCGAGGGCGGCCTCTACCGGACTACGGATGCCGGCGACTCGTGGACGCGCATCGACCGGGGAAACGAGTTCTCGTACATCCGGCGCGTGTTCGTTCACGACGGCACCGTGTTCTTCGGTGGGGGCCAGGAGGCCCCGCCGGCGTGGGTGAACGACGAGCACGAGTCGGCGCTGTTCGAGTCCACCAACTTCGGGCGGGACTGGGAGCGGGCCCCCTATCCGGGCGAGCCACACGAGGTCATCGAGACGTGGGACGTCCACGACGGCGACGTCATCTGCGGGTCGGGACTGTTCGACGTGCCCGACGCACGCGAGGACGTCGAGGGGCGGATCATGCGCCGGGACGCCGACGGCACCTACGAGACCGTCGGCCGCCTGGCGTCGAACGTCAGCCGCATCGAGGCGATCTGACCGGTATGTCCGACGATCCGGACCCACCGTCCACGCTCGGCCGCCTCCTGTACGGCGGCATCCTCGCCTACATGGCGCTCGACGGATTCAGGAACAACCAGAAGCGGGTCGAGGCCGCAGCGCAGAGCGGTGTCCCACTCCCCGAGGTCATGGTCCCGTTCGTCACGGGTATGCTCTTCGTGGCCAACCTGGGTATCGTCCTCTGGAAGTACCCCCGAGCCTCGGCGGGTGCCCTCGTCGTGTTCTTCCTCGGCACGACGCCGGTCATCCACAACTTCTGGACGATGGAGGGGCAGGAACGGCAGGAGAACAAGATCAACTTCCTGAAGAACTGCGCGCTGCTGGGCTGTAGCGTCATGCTGCTGGACGCGGCGGCCCGCGAGGACTGACCGGGCGTCAGCACTCCCGAGCGAAGGCCGTTTCCGTCGCCCCGGGCGAGGGGAGGTCGAGCATCCGCTAAATGCCGTAGAAGGTCCATAGAGGTCTCGAAACGGCTGATTTCGGGACAAGCTTAATACGGGTCAGTCCTGTCGGCCTCCTATGGACTCGGACTCGGATCCGGAGTTCGGAACGGAGGACGTCCTCGACGCGATGCGCCGGGTGAACCGGCGAGAGGACTTCAGCGCACGCCGTCCCAGCCAGTACACGAACTGGATCGACGAACAGCTCTCGTGGAAGGAGACCTGCTACGTCGGGAGCTGGTCGACGTTCGCCAACCTCAAGCTCGAGGGGCCGGGCGCGGTCGGCCTCCTCGCGGACCTGAGCATCAACTCGTTCGCCGACTACCCCGTCGGTGGAGGCAAACACCTCGTCCAGTGTGACGAGGACGCGAACGTCGTCGCCGAGGGCGTCCTGGTCCGCGAGGGGCAAGAGGAGTTCGTCGTCCACGGCGTGCCGTGCTACTGGACCGCGTACAACCTCGAGAAGGGCGACTACGATGCGACCGCCGAGTTCAGGGACACGTTCAACTACGGGATCCAGGGCCCGAACTCGCTGAAAGTGCTCGACGCGCTCGCGGACCACTCGCTGCGCGACGTCGGGTTCATGCGTTCCGGGCCGATCGAGATCGCCGGCGTCGACGTGACTGCCGTCCGGTTCGGGATGTCGGGGGAGATCGGGTTCGAACTCCACGGCCCCGGCGAGCACAGCGAGGAGGTGTGGGACGCGATACTGGAGGCCGGCGAGGAGTACGGCATCCGGCGGCTGAGTTCGGGGACCTCCTCCATCAACCAACTCGAGGCAGGTATCCCGTCTCGCGTTCGTGACTTCGTTTCCGCCATCTTCGGCGAGGGGATGGCCGACTACCGGGCGTTCCTCCGCGAGCACCAGACGCGGGACCTCATCACCCACGCCGTCGAGGGGAGCTTCGAGGCCGACGACATCAGCGACTACTACCGGACACCGGTAGAGCTGGGATGGGACCGGTACACGAAGTTCGACCACGACTTCGTCGGCCGAGAGGCGCTCGAAGCGGAGGCCGGAGATCCACAGCGCGTGCTGGCGACGCTGGAGTGGAACGACGAGGACGTCATCGACGTGTACGCGTCCCTGTTCGGGGAGGGAGACACGTTCAAGTACATGGAGATGCCCCACCAGCAGAAGCGGGCGATGATCGCCGACCGCGTGCTCGTGGACGGCGAGGACGTCGGCGTCGCGACGATGCGCGGGTACAGCTACTACTTCCGGCAGATGCTCTCGCTGTGTACGATCGACGTCGAACACAGCGACGTCGGAACGGAGGTCACCGTCCTGTGGGGGGAGGGCAGGAACCCGGCGAGCCCGACGGTCGAGGACCACGTCCAGAAGGAGATCCGAGCGACGGTCGCCCGCACGCCGTACAAGGAGGACCGACGGCGAGCGAACCTCGCGCAGTAACGACGTAGGAACCGGGTACGGCTCACACGGTACCGACGCAGGAACCGGACGGGGTGTTCGACGGGCGCGAGGAACAGTAGGCTACGGGGTCGATACCCGCACCGTGGCCCCCAAGCTTATGCGCGGTCACGACCCAGTCCGCCCCATGTCCGAGTTCGCCGTTCTACCGCTGCAGTTCGGGGGGACGGGTCCACTCCCGGCCATCCTGACGACGCTCGTCGTCGTCGCTGTCGTGATCCTCGTCGCCCGCATCCTGCTCAGGGTCGCGTGGAAGATCGTCATCGTGGCGGCGGTGATCGCCGCGATACTGTGGGTCCTCGGGCTGCTCGGACCCCTCTCGTCGCTGCTCAGTATCTGAACCGCCTCCGAAAGCTACATAGTGGTAAATAGAGGAACGTAGGAAAATGGCACGACAGTCCTACCAGGACGCGCTCGACCAGCTCCGCGAGGACGTGCTGTTCATGAGCGAACTCGTCCTCGAGCGGGTCCGGATGGGCCTCGACGCCCTCGCACAGAAGGACGAACGGCTCGCCCGCGAGGTCATCGACGGGGACGACGAGATAAACGAGATGTACCTGGACCTCGAGGGGGACTGTATCGATCTGATCGCCCTCCAGCAGCCCGTCGCCGGCGACCTGCGGTTCATCGCCGCCTCGTTCAAGATCATCACGGACCTGGAGCGGATCGCCGACCTCGCGACCAACCTCGGGGGGTACGCCCTCGACGCCGAGCGGGACCTCTACCCGGACGTGGACGTCCAGTCCATCGGCGACGCCGTCGTCGAGATGGTCGAGTCGGCGATGGACGCCTACGAGGAGGAGGACGTCGCCGCCTGTCACGCGGTCGCCGAGCGCGACGACGAGGTGGACGACATGTGCGAGCGCGCGTCGGGCACGGTCGTTCGCGAACTCATCGGGACGGAACTCGAGCCCGGGAACGACGAGCGCGACGCCGAGCGGTTCATGACCGACGTCTCGCGGCTGCTGCTCACCATTCGCGACCTCGAGCGCGTAGGGGACCACGCGGTCAACATTGCCGCACGGACCCTCTACATGGTCGAGAACGACGACACGCTGCTCTACTGACCCGCGCTCGACGGCGCCACCGAGCTCGAATCGCAACCCGCTTGTCCCGACGCGACCCACCCCCCGAGCATGGACGCCATCCGTGTCGTCGGGGGGCGCGGCACCGGCCCCACGGCGCTGTCCGCCTACGACGCGGCGCTCGCGTCGGTCGACCTCCACGACTACAACCTCCTCGGCGTCTCGTCGGTGGTCCCGGCGGGGGTCCGCGTCGAGGCCGTCGGGACGGTCCCGGATCTGGGCCCCGCTGGGAACCGGTTGAACGTCGTCGAGGCGCGCTCGACGCTCGCACCCGGCGAGGAGGGTCCGGCCTGCGCCGCCATCGGATGGGCGCTCCCCCGCGAGGGTGCGGGAGTCATCTACGAGGCGAGCGGGACGGACCCCGGGGAGGCCCGGCGGGAGATCCGCGAGGGGCTCCGCGCGGCTCGCGAACTCCGGGGCGACCGCGACTGGGACGGCGGCGAGACGGGGCTGGAGGTGGCGACCGCCGAGGTGGACCCCGAGCGGTACGTCACCGCGGTCGCGCTGGCGGTCCTCGGAAGGAGTGAACCGGTCGGTCGAGGGTGAAGGGTCCCGGCGACCGGGGCAGTCGTCGGCCTCCGACGGGTTTAAGCGACGCCCCCGGTTATCTCGGGGGAGTCGAATGCACGGAAACACGCCCCACGCGGGCCCCCAGGACGGACCGGTAGAGCTGGACCCGGAGGAGCGCAGCGCGCTGCGGAGCGACCTCGCCGCGGTGACCAGCGAGGCGCGGGCACTCCTGCCCGACGGCTACCTCGTCGGCGGCGAGATCGTCGAGGGGACGAACGGCCCCGGCGGGACCGTCGCGGTACGACCGCCCGCTGGGGCGGTCGTGAGCGTCGACCTCTCGGGGGAGGCGACGACCACCGAACTGGCCCGCAGCCTCGCGGCGGCGGCGGCGCTCGAGACCAAGCGAAACAGCGGTGCCGGCGACCGGCCGGCCCGCTAGGGCGGGACGAGGAACATCGCCATTCCCACCAGTCCCGCGGCGAGCACTCCGCCGGCCGCGAACGCGAGGAGGAACGGGAGCGAGGAGTAGAGGCCCACGAGCACCCCGCCGGCGACCGGCGCCGGGATGCCCGCGAGCAGGAGGTCGTACTCCTCGCCCGTCGTCTCACTCTGCATACACGACCCGTGTGGCGCCGACTAATTAAATGTTATTAGACGGTGAGCCGCCCATCCTCCGGAGCGCGGTCTCCCGTGTTCACGAGACCCGTACCGGTTCTCCCATCGCAGTCCGCCCGCGAACCGTCACCACCCGTCCCGAAAGCGTATGCCGGGGCCGCCCACGAGGCCACGGCATGGAGGAGAACCGCGACCTCTGGAACGCCTGGAGCGACGCCTTCCAGGGCGCGTGGAACGCCGACACGACCGACGAACTCCCGCCGGCCGACGTCCACTACGGCCCCGGCTGGCCGGAAGACGAACGGCTGGACCACCTGCCAGCGTTCGAGGGTCGCGACGTCGTGGAACTCGGCTGTGGCGGTGGACAGGCGAGCGTCGGGTTCGCCCGCCGCGGTGCCCGGCGCGTGGCGGGTATCGACCTCTCGACCCGACAGCTCGAACACGCCCGGCGGCTCGCGGGCCTGTACGGCGTCGACGTGGAGTTCCTCGCCGGCGACGTCACGGACCTGCCGTTCGCCGACGACGCCTTCGACCTCGCGTTCTCCTCGTGGGTGTTCCAGATGGTCGGGGACCTCGGATCGTGCTTCGCCGAGGCCGCGCGAGTGCTCCGTCCCGGTGGTGTACTCTTCTTCGCGATGCCGCACCCGTTCTACGAGCTGTTCGACCCGGAGAGCGGGGAACTCGACCGGAGCTACTTCGACTCGACGCCCGAGCGCAAGTCCATCGGCGACCTCGACCCGGAGATGACGGTCTTCCACCACCGCATCGGGGAGATCTACCGGGCGCTCGTGGATGCGGGGTTCGCCGTCGACCGGCTGTTCGAGCCAGGGTCGGCCGATCCGGCGGACTACGAGGAGCAGTGGAGCCACGAGCCCGAACTGATGGCGAAGGTACCGCCGACGCTGGCGGTTCGGGCAGTGGTGTGAGGCGACCGGAACCGCACAGGAGAGAGAAGACCCGAATCGAAGTGGCGCTACGACGGAGTCAGGCGTCGGAGTCGTCCTCTTCGCCCGCTCTCGCGAGTAACTCCCGGATGCGGTCGAAGTACTGACCGATCCGGTTCGGCATCGAATCGAACTCCTCCTCTCTCAACGGGCGTCCTTCCCGACCAGATCGTGTCATCCGTTCACTTCCCCCAGAACGGGTCCTTCTTCCGGTGTTTCTCCAGGTACTGCGAGAGCGCCTCGAGTTCGTCGCTCGGGATGTCCTCGCGCAGTTCCTGCTCCAGTATCTTCGCGTGCTTCTCGGGGAGTTCCGTCCAGAGCTCGTCGCCCTCCTTTATCTGTCGGCCGACCGTCGGGCCGTCGATGGAGACGGCGGCGCGGTTCCCCGCCCGGAGTTCGGGGATGTTCTCGCCCTCGTCCTGGATGGACTTCAGCTGACCCACGCGAGTCGGCTCGTTGCCCTCCCACTTCACCACACGAGAATTGCGCTTGAGCGTCCCCGAGAGCACCTCGACGCCGACGACCGCCGGATTGGACTGCCGGAAGACGTGGTCCTCCAGCACCCGGAACCGGCAGGGGCGGGCGATCTTGTCGAGCACCTGCTCCTGCTGGGCCCGCTCGATCCCCTCGACGAACTCCTCGTAGTCATCGACCAGCTGGTAGATGACGTCCTGTTCGAAGATCCGGACGTCCTGTTCGGTCGCGCGGCGCTCGGCGTCGGCGAGCACGTCGACGTTGAACGCGAGGATCACCTCGTGTTTCGGGTCGTTCGCGGTCGTGGCGACGGCGACGTCCCGGGGGGCGACGTCGCCGACCTCCGCGCGGACGATGGGGATCTCGGCATCCTCCAGGGCGTCGGCGATAGCCTCGAGCGACCCGAGGGTGTCGGCCTTGACCACGACGCCCTCCTCGGCGGTCTCGACCTCGATCTCGGCGATCTCGGCCTCGACGTCCGCGATCACCTCCTCGACGGGTCGGTCCCGGACCACGCGGACGGGGGCGCCGGCCATCGCGCCGTCGAGGTCGGGCGCGGCGATCTTCACCCCCGCCGCGGCGACGACCTCGTCGACCTGGTCGAACCGCTTCTCCGTGCGGATCTCCGCGAGCGGGCGGGGCTGGAGCAGCGCGCGGACCTCCGTGACGATGGACTCCTCGATGCCCCCGACGACGACGGTGTCGCCCTTGCGGATCGTCCCGTCGTAGAGGACGACGTCGAGCGTCGTGCCGAACCCGCGCTCGTCCTTGACCTCCAGGACCGTCCCGGCACCGGGGCCGGCGACGTCGATCTCCATCTCGTCCTTCATGTACCGCTGGGAGAGCCCCATCAGGACCGCGAGGAGGTCCGGGATGCCCTCGCCGGTCTTCGCGGAGACGGGGACGACGCCGACGTTGCGCTGGAAGTTCTGCACCCGCCAGTACATGTCCGCGGAGAACCCCTGGTCGGAGAGTTCGCCGATGATCTCGTAGAGCGCCTCGTTCAGCCGGTCGGTCGCGTTCTTCGACTGCCCGTCCATCGACTCCTGGATCGGCGTGTCGGGGTTCGGGTTCCACCCGGGCGTGGTGTCGACCTTGTTCGCGGCGACGATGAACGGCGTCTGGGTCCGCTTGAGGATGTCGATGGCCTCCAGCGTCTGTGGCTGGAACCCGTCGTTGACGTCGACGACGAGGATGGCGATGTCAGCGAGCGCGCCCCCGCGCGCCCGCAACGTCGAGAACGAGTGGTGACCGGGCGTGTCTATAAATAGCAGGCCGGGGAGGTCGAAGTCGTCCGGGTCGACGAGTCGCCCGGAGATCTCCGAGATCACGTCGAGCGGGACGGCCGTCGCGCCGATGTGCTGGGTGATGGCACCGGCCTCGCCCTCGATGACCGCCGAGCCGCGGACCTTGTCGAGCAGGCTCGTCTTCCCGTGGTCGACGTGTCCGAGGACGGCCACGATGGGCGTCCGGAGCCCGTGGTCTTCGGCCGTCCCGCCAGTCCCCGGTTCCGCGTCGGCGTCGGCGTCGGTGTTAGACATGGATGGTCACCCGAGAACTCCTTGTGCCAACCAGCCGTCGCGGGACGTTAAACCTTTCAGAACCGTCCGACGACCGGGACGGCCCCCGGGAGTCGACGGACGGTCGCCCGACGCTACTGCCGTACAGCACTGCCGCCCGGCAGCACTACCGGATGCCACCGCCGGACTATCGGACGGCGAACGAACCCGTCATCCCGACGGACTGGTGCGGATCGCAGTGGTACCGGTAGCGCCCGGCGACCTCGAACGTGTACGCGTAGGTGTGGCCGGCGCTGTACAGGTCCTCGTCGTCGCCGGACCAGGACGCGTTCGACGGCTGGCCCGCCGGGCTGACGTTGTGCCCGCCGGAGGCCCACTTCCACCGAACCGTGTCGCCGGTCGCCACCTCGAACGTCCCCGGCTCGAAGACGA
>JBEPXB010000081.1:0-8011 GCA_041642135.1 Halobacteriales archaeon
CTCGTCGTCGCGCTCACCTACGGCGACCTCCTGTTCGTCCTCCTGCGGGCGCTCGGACTGCTGTCGTAGGGCATCGTCCCGGTGCGGGCGAGGTCGTCGCCGTCGACCTCCCCGGACCGTCGTCATGGCAAGACCTATCGGTGCCGGCCGCCTCCTCCCGCCGATGAGCGAGAGCGAAGCCGAGACGCCCGAACTGGCGTTCGACGAGGACGGCCGGGGGCTCCTCCCGGCCGTCGCACAGGACGCCACGAGCGGCGACGTGCTGATGCTCGCGTACGTGGACCGCGAGGCGCTCGAGCGGACCCGCGAGACCGGCCTCGCGCACTACTACTCCCGCTCGCGCGGCGAACTGTGGCAGAAAGGCGCCACGAGCGGGCACGTCCAGCACGTGCGGGAGGTACGGGTCGACTGCGACGGCGACGCCCTCCTCTACCGCGTCGACCAGGAGGGCGGGGCGTGTCACACCGGCTTCGAGTCCTGCTTCTACCGTACCGTCGACGGCGAGACCGTCGGCGATCGGGTGTTCGATCCAGATGACGTCTACGAGGAGTGAGCCCGCGAGGGGCGACGGGGAGACGGTCGGGGAGCTCGTCGCCGAGCTCCGCGAGGCGCGCGAGCGGGTCGAGGAACTCGAGGCACGGGTCGAGGAGGTCGGCGAGGAGGAACTCGAACGGGTCGCGGACGCGTACAACGGGGCGACCCGGCTGCTCGAGCGCTACGAGGACCGGGCGACCGACTACGACGACTTCGAGGGGTACGTCGAGTTCCAGGAGACGTTCGTCGACTTCGTCGAGGGGCTCGACGACGACCTGCCCGCCCGCGAGGGGTTCGAGGCGGCCGACGAGACGTTCCAGAAGTCCCGACTGAACGAGGAGGACTTCGAGCGGGCCCGCGAACAGCTCTCCGAGGCCCGCGAGTACGCCTCGCTCCTCTCCGACTACCGCGAGGCACGGGGACGGCGTTCGGACGCCGAGCACGCTGTCCGCTCGCGGCTCCGCGACGTCGAGGAGCGGGTCGACGACCTGGAACGGACGCTGGCGCTCGGGGCCGCGGACCTCGACGCGCCGGTCGAGGCGCTCCGCGACCCCATCGAGGCGTACGACGAGGCGGTCCGCGAGGCGTTCGAGGCGTTCATGCGCGAGGCCTCCGCACGCGAGGTGTTCGCCCTCGTCGCGGTCACGGAGTCGTATCCGCTCGTCGACTTCCGGTCGCCGCCGACGCGGCTCCGCGAGTACGTCGAGTCGAGTGACGTCGGCGAGGAACCCATCCCGAAACTGCTCGAGTACGCCGACTACTCCGCTTCGAAACTCGACCACTACGTCGACCAGCCCCACGAACTCAAGCGCCACGTCGCCACCAACCGGACGTACCTCGACCGGCTGGACGCCGGGCCGCTGACCGTCGAGTGGCCGCCGCCGCCGATGTCGAAACTCCGCTACCGGACCCGCGAGTACGAGGCGGTCGTCCGGCGGTTCGCGCCCGAGGAGGTCGTCGGGGCGCTCCGGGAAGTCCGTCGGCTCGCGACCGACCCGGAGTGGTACGGCGACCTCCGCGAGGCCGCCCACGCTATCGACGAACTGGACGAGGAGGGGCGGGCGATGCTCGAGCGCGACGCGGTCGAGCCGGCGCTCCGGGAGGCACGCGAGGAGCGCGACCGGCTCCGGGCGGCGCTCGACGGGGCGTAACGGGCGGCGCTCGAGGGGGGGAGGGGCTCCCGCGGCTCAGCGGTCGCGGTCCTTCTCGACGCCGACGACCGTCGCCCGCTCGCCGCTCTCGCTGTAGGTGAGTTCGGCGACGTCGCCGACGGCGACGCTGTTGAAGTCGCCCCTGGAGACGCTCGGGCTGCCACAGTCGGCGCACTCGTGGCGCAGGCGGTACTCGACGACGCCGTAGCGGGCGTTCAGCTCCCGGTGGAGGTCCTGCGAGACGAATATCCGACCGTCGTCGGGGAACTCGGCCTCGTGGGCCTCGTCGACGTACCGCTCGCCGTCGGTGGAGTCGTAGACGAGCCGGCGGGTGTCGGTCTCCGTCGCCGCCGTGATCCACTTCGCGGTGACGGGGCCCCGCTCGGTGATTCCCAGCGCGGTGAGACAGCCCGCCGTGGCGAGGGTACCGGCGGCCGAGAGGGTCCCGACGGCGGCGAGGAACGTCCGGCGATGCACGGTCGTGGTACGGGCCTGCGGGAGTTGGGCCTTCCGTTCGACCGTCGCCGGGGCTCGGCGGCCGGGACCCAGTCGGCGGCGACTCGCGGCGACCGGTTCAGGGCTCGGCTCGTGCGGAGTCGTCGGTACCGTCAGTGTCGCCGGTGCCATCCGTGTCGCCGGTATCGTCGGCGTTGTCGGTGCCATCCGTGCCGTCGGTGTCGCCGGCGTCGGGGACGTCACAGGTGGCGCCAGCCCCCTCCCGTCCGCCGTCGGAGAGGAACCGGACGCCGGTGAGTTCCTCGGCGGTCTCCCAGAGCCGTCGCGCCGTCGTCTCGTCCCTCGCCCGCGAGGGGACCTTCGCCGGACCGGGATAGCCCCTGATCTCCAGTATCCCGTCCGGGCCGTAGTAGCCGCCGGGCTCGGCGTCGGGGGCCGTCGCCGCGTAGAGGACCGGGAGCGCCCCCTGCTCGGTCGGCATGCAGATCGGCTGTACCAGGTAGTTCAGCGCCCCGAGATATCGCTGGAGGTTCGACGTCGTGAACCCGGGGTGAGCGGCGAGGGAAGCGGTGTCGCTCCCGGCCCGGTCGAGTCGACGCTGGAGTTCGAGGGCGAACACGAGGGCGGCGAGCTTGCTCTGTCCGTACTCTCGCAGCTTCCGGTAGGGTTTCTCGCCCCGGAGGTTGTCGAAGTCGATGCGGGCGAAGTTCGCCGCGAGGCTGCTCAGCGTCACGACCCGTGCGTCCGGGGTGGCCCGGAGCGTGTCGATCAGTCCTCCGGTGAGCGCGAAATGCCCGAAGAAGCTGACGCCGACCTGGAGTTCGAAGCCGTCCTCGGTCCGCGAGAACGGCGGCATCATCACGCCCGCGTTGTTGACGAGCAGGTCCAGCCGGTCGTGCTCGGACTCGAACCCCTCGGCGAACGCCTCGACCGAGGCCAGATCCGCGAGGTCGATCTCGCGCACCGAGAGCGACGCCTTCGGGACGTCCCGTTCTATGCGCGACTCGGCCTCGCGTGCCCGTTCCATGCTCCGGCAGGCCATCACGACGTGGGCGCCGTTCGCCGAGAGCGCCTTCGTCGTCTCGTAGCCGAGACCGCTGTTCGCGCCGGTGACGACCGCCGTCCTCCCCTCCAGATCGGGTATCCGTGCCCTCGTCCAGTGTGTGTCGTTCATCGGTGGTCCCCGACCGGACCGTCCCCGAGCCGTCCGGACGCCCGGTCGAACCCGTGAAACGAGGACGCGCGGAGGCATAAGTACGGGGTAGATGCCGGACCCGCGCCGAGCCGGTACCGGTGACCGGAGAGAACACCCGGTAGCTGCGACACAGAGCCACTCGACGTGGAGTCCGACGGCGTTCCCGTCCGATCCCGAGGCGCTACTCGAACACGGACGGATCGATCGTTTCCGAACTGACGATACTCGACTGGTGGTTGTTCGCCCTGGGTTTGGACTTCACCGTGAGGACCCCGACCGGCATCTCCCCCTCGACGGCGACGATATCCCCCTCGCACGACCGCAACTCCGCCCGAGTGCCGACACGTTCGATCCCGTCCTCCGTGACGAGTCTGGCCCGTTCGAGTTCGAAGTGGTCGTGCTTGAGCAGTGATTTGACGACCGTCGGCTTCGCACTGAAGACGGTGAACCACTTGTCGCGCCCGTACATGGTGATGGTGGTCTCTTTCTCGTCGCCGCTCAACTGCGGGTCCCGATCGACCCTCTCGACTAGCTCGGAGCCGGTCATCTTCCCCACAGATCCGGAACTGCTGCCGATAAACCTGTTCCGCCTGACGAACGTCTACCCGATGTGGGTGTTTACGTGCGGGACCCTCCGCCCCACGACTCGGTCGAGGTCCGGGCGCCAGCCGATCGACGAGGACCCGTCCTCGGATACTGCAAGCGGGGCCGACTGCTCCGCTCTCGTTCGAACGAGGACCACCGGAGACGTGACGTCATTCCCCAGCCGTAATCCCCCTTCGGACCGGCTCGCAGGGCGACGTGGTGTCGAGAGCGAACCGCGCTCCCCGCGGACTCCGTGACGGCAACGATCGGCGGTCCGGTTTCGAGGGGGCTCGCGGCCGGCTTCCCGGAAGCGGGGCGCTCGAGAACGTACGCGGGAGTGACTTGACGCCGGTTGCGTGTAGACGTGGGGTGTCTGCCCCGCTCTCGTCTCTACGCCGATCAGATGACGCGGTTCTGCAGGTAGTCGAGGTGCTTCGCGTTGTAGACGATCCTGACCTCGTCGGCCGTCGGCGAGCCGATGCAGGTCAGGCGGACGTTCTTCTCCTCGACCTCCTCGTCGGAGAGGATCTGCTGCATGTCCATCTCGATGTCGCCCTCCTTGACGATGGCGGCGCAGTTCGCACACGCGCCGGCCCGGCAGGAGAACGGCCAGTCGTACCCCTGTGCCTCGGCGGCCTCGAGGATGTACTCGCCCTCGTTGACCTCCAGCGACCCGTAGTCCTCGTCATCGAGGCCGGCGTCGGCGGCGTTGTCGAACAGGTCGTCGTCGTCCATCGACCAGCCGTGGTCGTCAAGCACTTCGTAGTTGAGGTATTCGACGGTGGGCATCACTTCGCGGATACTCGCGCCGGTATGAAAGGTCTTGCTGTTGCGTACTCGAACGCGAGTTAGAACCGTTATAGAACGTGAGCGAGAACCGTTCCGGCCTACAGCGCGAACCGAAAGACGAGGTAGGCGGCCACCGTCGCGACCGACGGGACGAAGTTCTGCAGGAGGATGACCCGGGCGGTGGTCTTGGGCTCGAACAGGTCCGCAGCCTTCGGGATGTCCTCCGACGCCTCCTCCCCGATGGGCGTCCGCTGTCCGGGTGTCGGCGTCGACTGCCCGCCGCCGCCGACGGTCGGGGCGTCCTCGGACTCCGCCGCGAGCGCTCCCACCGAGACGTCCGGGGTCTCCTCGCCCGTCACGGTCTTCGAGAGGGTCGTGGTGCGGGTCGCGCGACCCCATCCGAGCCCGACGATGCTCATCGTGGCGATGATGACGAAACTCGCCGGAATGCCGAGCGCGGAGAGGAACGTCACGAGCGTCGCGGAGACGACGGCCACCACCAGCGCCGCGAGCAGCGGGAGCTCGGTGAGGTCGTTGCCGACCGTATCGAGGGTCCGCCGGGCGATGGTGAACGCCCCGAGGCCGATGGCGCCGCCGCCGAGCAGCACCCCCTGCTCGATGGTGATCGACTCGTTGCCGACCAGCGGCGCGACGGCGTTGGCGACGTTCGAGGCCCCCGCCGAGAACGCCATGTAGCAGGCGATGACGACGACCAGCGCGGTGCCGACGAACTCCCGCGTGGTCGTCCCCGGACCGAGCGCCGGACGCGGGACCGACCCCGAGCGGTCGAGGACGAGCAGCGCCCCCCCGGTCCGGGTGACGGCGAACCACTCGACTAACCGGGGGTAGAAGTACCGCCCGATGACGCCGCTGACCCAGAAAGCGATGATCGGCGAGACGATCCACCAGCTCACGATTCGGCCGAGCACGCCCCACGCGACCGTTCCGCGGGCGAGGCCGAGCCCCGCGATCGCCCCGACGGCGGTCATCGACGTCGAGGCCGGGACGCCCACCACGTTCGAGAGGAACAGCGCGAACCCGATGAAAAAGAGGACGGCGATGCTCGCCTCGATGGTAAAAAAGCCCGACGGGACGATCCGGCCGCCCATCGTCTCGATGACCTGCCGACCGACCGTCCACCCCCCGAGCAGCGCGAAGACGGTCATCAGGACGGCCGCGCCGAACTTCGAGATCGTGTCCGACCCGACCGCCGGGCCGAACGCCACGCCGGTCGAGGAGCCGCCGATGTTGAACCCCACGAAGACCGCCACGAGGATGCCGACGGCCAGCAGCGGCGATAGCACGGCCGAGGGTTCGAAAGCGTCCGACTTAAGCGGTGCTTTCCGCGATGTCGGGAGGGAGCAGCCGCAGCGGTCCGGAACGCTTAGGCCCGCGACGCCGGACCCCCGCGCATGGAGGCGTTCCCCGAGTTCGAGGTGGTCCCCGCCGTGGACGTCCAGGAGGGGCAGGTGGTCCAGCTAGTGGGGGGTGAGCGCGGTACGGGCACGCGCTACGGCGACCCCGTCGAGGCCGCAGAGCGGTGGGTCGAGGCCGGCGCCCGCACCCTCCACCTGATCGACCTCGACGGCGCGTTCGAGGGCGAGCGGGCCAACGCTCCCGCCATCGAGCGGGTGGTCGAGGCGGTGGACGAGCGCGTGGGGGTGCAGGTCGGCGGCGGGATCCGAACCCCCGAGGACGCCCGCTCGCTGCTCGATTCCGGCGTCGACCGCGTCATTCTCGGGACCGCCGCGGTCGAGAAGCCCGAGATCGTCGCGGGGATAAGCGACACCCATCCGGGTACCGTACTCGTCTCGCTCGACGCGAAGGGCGGCGAGGTGGTCGTCTCGGGGTGGACCGAGGGCACGGGACTGGATCCCGCCGAGGCCGCCGCCCGGTACGAGGACCTCGGTGCCGGCGGGATCCTCTTCACCGACGTCGACGTGGAAGGCCGGCTGGAGGGCGTGCGGACGGAGCCGGTCCGGCGGGTGGTCGAGGCCGTCTCGATTCCGGTGGTCGCCTCGGGCGGCGTGGCGACGCTGGATGACGTCCGGGCGCTGAAGAGAGCCGGCGCGGCGGCGGTGGTCGTCGGCACGGCGCTCTACAAGGGTCGGTTCACGCTGAAGGAGGCGCAGGAGGCGGTCACCTGAAACACGGTCGGCATCTACCGTAGGGTCAGTCGGTTTCCGGCGAACGACTGGACGGGGGATCGGTCAGTCGCCCCCGTCGTAGAACGCGACCTCCAGACCCGGAACCGGCTCGAAGTCGCGGTCCCGGGTGACGAGCGTGTGCCCGTGCTCCCGCGCCGGCGACGCGACGAGCGTGTCGCGGGCGCCCAACGGACTCCCGTCGGCGTGGAGTCGTCCGTCGAAGTCGCCCGCAACGATGGCCGCCTCGAGCCCGAGTTCGAGCACTTCCAGCGTCCGCAGGAACCCGACGGCGCGGTCGAACCGGTCGTCGCCGGCACGGGCCGCCCCCCGGAGTACCTCGAACCCACAGATGGCGGGCGTGGCGAACGGTTCGTCCGATCGTTCGCGCATCCACTCGGTCGCCACGTCGTGGTGTTCTGACTCCGGGTCGAGGAAGTCGACGACGAACGAGCTATCCAAACAGTTCGTCATGCCGTTCCTCGAGGTCCTCGGCGAGTTCGTCCCCGGCTTCGACCACGTGCTCGCCGAGACCGGGACAGGTACCGGCGAAATCCATCGGGTCGGCCCGCTCGGTCAGTCGAACGACGAGCTCGCTGAAGCTCTCGTCGTCCCGCTTGAGGGCTTTCAGGCGGTCGTAGGCGTCCTCGGTGATGGTGACGTTCTTCGAAGCCACGAGTACACGTACACGTACTTGTGGATCCGATTTAACTGTTCGGACGGGACCGTGGCGTTCCAGGACGATTCACCGACCCCGGAGCACGAGGTAACACGCGACGGCGAGACAGCACACTCCGAGCGGTGCGGCCGTCGACAGTCCCGGCGCGGCACGGGATCCGAGTACGAGCCCCGTCCGGAGCAGCGTTCGAGCGCTCATCGGCTTCGCCGGTTCGACACGGGAGTATTTGAACGTCAGTCATCGGTCCGTCGGACGGAGCGGACGCTGCAGTACCCGTAACGCGGTCGTCGCCCGAAACGCGCTTGTGTCGGCCCCCGAAAGGCGTGGTATGACAGACGAGCGGACCGCGGCCGTCTCCCGGGAGACGAGCGAGACGGAGGTGGCGGTGACACTCGATATCGACGGGTCGGGCGAGTCGACCGTCGAGACGGGGATCGGCTTCTTCGATCACATGCTGGCGTCGTTCGCCAAGCACGGC
>JBEPXB010000082.1:0-8006 GCA_041642135.1 Halobacteriales archaeon
ACCCGCCCCTCGTCGTCGATGTCGAGCGGCGAGGTCAGGAACGTCTCGTAGAGATCGTAGTCGGTCACGTCGAGTTCGAGCCACTCCGTCTCGGGGCTGGAAGCCATCACCTGGAGGGTGGCGGCGAGGCCGACGCCGGTCGAGAAGTTGTGCGGCGTCGGCGTCACGTCGAACGCGCCCGCCAGCGAGCAGATCTTCTTCGTCTCGGTGATACCCCCACAGCGCATCACGTCGGGCATGGCGAAGTCGACGGCTCCGGCCTCGAACAGCCGTTTGAACCCCCAGCGCGTGTACTCGTTCTCGCCGGTCGCGATGGGGACGTCGAGTTTCTCGCGGAGGTGGGCGTACCCGTCCACGTCGTACGGCGAGAGCGGCTCCTCGTACCAGTAGACGTCGTGCGCCTCGAGCATCTTCCCCACGCGGAGCGCCTCGGGACGCTCGTAGCCGCAGTTCATGTCCACCATCAGTTCCGCGTCGCCGATGGCGTCCTGGATGGCCTCGACCCGCGCCTCGTCGGCGTCGCGCCCGTTGCCGAGGTGGGTCTTGACCGCCGCGAAGCCGTCCTCGACGTAGCCCGCGGCTGTCTCGGCCATCGCCTCCGGGTCGTCCCAGAAGAGGTCGCTTGCGTAGGCCCGGATCCGGCCGTCGCCCCGCGCGTCGCCGCCGAGCAGCCGGTGGACCGGCGCGCCGTAGTGCTTGCCCACGATGTCCCACAGCGCCATGTCGACGCCGCTGGCCGCCGAGACGCCCTGGCCCTTCTGGTCCCAGTAGGTGTACCCCCGGACCAGCTCCTCCCAGAGCCGCTCGACGTCGAGCGGGTTCTCGCCGACGAGCCTCTCGGCGAACTTCCGCTCGACGACCGTCTCGACGATGTGCGGGTTCGGGCCGTACCCCTCGCCGGTCCCCGTTATCCCCTCGTCCGTCTCCACCTCGACGATCGCGGCGGCCCGCGAGTCGGTCGAGCGGCCCCTCGAGATGACGTTCGGCTCGTCCAGTTCCGCCCGGAGTTTCGTCACGGAGACGTCGGTGATCTCCATACCCGGCCCCCCGCGGGGTAACGGTAAAGTCGTTGGGCGACCCCTCCCGGACGATGCCCGACCAGTCGTTCACGCTCTCGGCCGAGACGGCGCCCGCGTACCTCCACGGGCGGGGACTCCTCGACGGGGAGGGGGCGGCGGATGCGGACGGGGTGAGCGCGTCCTCGCTCGGCGGCGGCGTCTCGAACCGCGTCGTCCGGGTCGACGCGGACGACCGGTCGTTCGTCCTGAAACAGCCCCTTCCGAACCTCGCCGTCGAGGACGACTGGCCGGCGGACGTCTCGCGGGTCCACAACGAGGCCGCCGCGGCCCGCGCGTACGCCGACGTCATCGACGCGGCCGGACTCGACGACGTCCGTGTCCCGGCGGTCCTCGCCGAGGACGATGACGCCCACGTCGTCGTCTTCTCCTGTGCGCCCGACGGCGCCGTCATGTGGAAGCGCGAACTGCTCGACGGCCGGGTCGATCCGGACGTCGCGCGCTCGCTCGGGCGGCTCCTCGGGACGGTCCACGAGCGCGCGAGCCGGGACGAGGAACTCCGCGAGCGGTTCGCCGACCCGACCCCGTTCGACCAGCTCCGGGTCGACCCGTACCACCGGACGACCGCCGAGCGCCACCCCGAGGTCGCCGGGGAGATACGCGCCGAGGCCGAGCGGGTCCTCGCGGCCGACCGGACGCTCGTCCACGGCGATTACAGCCCGAAGAACGTCCTCGTCGACCGGGGTAGTGGAGTCCGGTGGATACTCGACTTCGAGGTCGCCCACTGGGGCGACCCGGCGTTCGACACCGCGTTCATGCTCAACCACCTGTTCATCAAGTCGGTCCACGTCGACGGTCGACGGGACGCCTGTATCGACGCCGCGAGGGGGTTCTGGTCGGCGTACTGCGAGGCGTCCGGGTGGGACGTCGAACGCGAGACGGTCCGCGAGCTCGCGGTGCTGATGCTCGCCCGCGTCGACGGCAAGTCGCCCGTCGAGTACCTCGCCCTCGGCGAGGACGACCTCCTTCGCGATATTTCGGTCCGGGCGCTCCGCGAGGGGACCGGGACGCTCGACGGGTTCGCCGGTATCGTCCGGGAGGTGGCCGCGTGAACGCCGAGATCACCGGCGTGGACGCCTGGGAGGTGCTCGATTCACGTGGGGATCCGACGGTTCGCGTCGCGGTCGATGTCGAGGGCGAACGCGGCGTCGGGGACGGGCGCGGCGCCTTCACCGTCCCGGCAGGCGCGAGCACGGGCGCCCACGAGGCGACGGAGCGGCGCGACGGCGGCAACCGGTACGGTGGCCGGGGAGTTAGAGGAGCCGTCGAAGCGGTCCGGGAGGAGCTCGCCCGGGTCGTCCGCGGGATGGACGCGACCGACCAGCGCGGCGTCGACGCGGCCATAGAGGAGTGCGACGGTACCACGGACCTCTCGCGGCTCGGCGCGAACGCCGTCCTCGGGGTTTCGGGTGCGGTCGCACACGCCGCGGCCGTGGCTCGTGGAGTCCCCCTGTACGCCCACTTCGCGGACCTCGCCGGTCGAGAGCCGGGACGCCTGCCGCTCCCGATGGTGAACCTCCTGAGCGGGGGGCTCCACGCGACCGGCGGTATCGAGATACAGGACTTCCTCGCGATCCCCGTCGGCGCGGAGACCTACCCGGAGGCGCTCGAAACAACCAACGCCGTCCGGAGCGCGCTGCGCGAGCGGATCGTCGACGACGGGGGCCGGCCGCTCGTCGCCGACGAGGGGGGGTTCGCCCCACCGCTCGGATCGGTCGACGAGGCGTTCTCGCTGCTGGAGTCCGCGGTGCGCGAGGCGGGTCACGAGCCGTCCCGCGAGGACGTCGCGTTCGCCGTCGACGTCGCCGCCACGCACTTTCACGACGCCGAAACGGGACGGTACCGCCTCGAGAGCATCGAGCGGACGCTCGACCGCGAGGGGATGCTCGACCTCGTCGCGGGCTGGGCCGAGCGCTACCCGCTCGTCTCGGTCGAGGACCCGCTCGCCGAGGACGACTGGCACGGGTTCGCCGCGCTCCGCGAACGGCTCTCCGGCTCGGACGTCCAGGTACTCGGCGACGACCTGCTCGCGACGAACCGCGAGCGGGTCGAGCGGGCGGTCGCCGAGGACGCGGCGTCGGCCGTCCTCGTCAAGCCGAACCAGGCGGGGACGCTGACGCGGACGCTCGACGTGGTCGAGACGGCTCGCGAGGCGGGGCTGGCGACGGTCGTCTCCGCGCGGTCCGGCGAGACCTGCGACTCGACCATCGCCGACCTCGCCGTGGGGGTGGACGCCGGGCAGATCAAGATCGGCTCGCTCGCCCGCTCGGAGCGGCTGGCGAAGTACAACCGGCTCCTGGGGATCGACAGGGGGGTCGAGACCGGGTACGCGGGCGGGCAGTGGCCTCCCGCGGACGAGGGCTGAAGACGGGGCCGCTCCGCCGCAAAGCGCTTAAGCGAGACCCGGAACAGGAGGTGCCATGAGTCGTTACACGGTCGCCGTGACCGACACCCGGTTCGAGGACCTCTCGATCGAGCGTGAGGGGCTGGCCGACCTGGCCGACGTCAGGGTGCTCGCCGAGGACCGCGCGCGGGCGCTGGAGGAACTGGCCGACACCGACGCGGTCATCAACCTCGTCCGGCCGATCGACGCGGAGATGATAGCGGCGCTCCCCGGGGACTGTCGGATCATCGCCCGGTACGGCATCGGTGTGGACAACATCGACGTCGAGGCGGCCGCGGAGCGAGGTATTCCGGTCGTGAACGATCCCGACTACTGCGTCGAGGAGGTGGCGACACACGCGATGGCGATGGTCCTCTCGCTCGCCCGGCGGCTCAAGCCGTACGACGCGGCGATGGCCGACGGCGAGTGGAAGACCGACCGCGCCGACCCCATCGAGTACCGGTTCTCCTCGCAGACCGTCGGCGTCGTCGGATACGGCACCATCGGGAGTCTCGTGGGTGCTCACGCCGCCGCGCTCGGTGCCGAGGTGATCGCGTTCGACCCCTACCTCGGCCCGGAGGACGTCGGCGGGGAGGCGACGCTCGTCCCCCTCGAGGAACTGTACGAGCGTTCGGACTACGTGACCGTCCACACGCCGCTGACGGAAGGGACGCGAAGGCTCGTCGACGCCGAGGCGTTCCGGGCGATGAAGGACTCCGCGTTCCTGATCAACGTCGCCCGCGGGCCGATCGTGGACGAGTCGGCGCTGATCGAGGCGCTCGAGGCGGGCGAGATCGCCGGCGCGGGACTGGACGTGTTCGAGGAGGAGCCGCCGGCGCCCGACAGCCCGCTCCGCGGTCATCCGGACGTTATCGCGACGCCTCACGACGCGTGGTACTCGGAGGAGGCGAACACCGAGCGCCGGTACAACATCACTCGGGCCGTCCGTCTCGCACTGGATGGCGAGCGGCCGCCGAACGTCGTCAACGGGGTCGGAGCGATCGACGGCGACGGCGGGACCGGTGGGAGCGACGGGGGGGTGGCCGAATGACGACCCTCGCCGACTACGAACTGTTCCACGTCCCGCCGCGGTGGCTGTTCGTCCGCCTCGAGACGGCCGACGGCGAGGTCGGCTGGGGCGAGTGCGTCACGGGTATCGGCCCGAAGACGGTCGCCGCGGCCGTCGAGACGCTCGCCGACGCGCGGCTGCTGGGCGAGGACCCCTCCCCCGTCGAGGACCACTGGCAGAACATGTACCGGGGCGGGTTCTACCGCGGCGGCCCGGTCCACATGGCGGCCATCGCGGGGCTCGACCAGGCGCTGTGGGACCTCCGCGGGAAGGCGTTCGGCGCGCCCGCCTACGAACTCCTCGGCGGGCCGGTCCGGGATCGAATGAGAGTGTACGGCTGGATCGGTGGCGACCGGCCCTCGGAGGTCGGCGAGGCGGCCCGCGAGCGCGCCGAGGCCGGGCTGACAGCGGTGAAGATGAACGCCACGCCGGAGTTCCGCCGGGTCGAGTCGCCCGCCGCCGTCCAGTCGGCCGTCGACCGCATCGCGGAGGTCCGCTCGGCCGTGGGCGAGGAGTTCGGCATCGGGGTGGACTTCCACGGCCGCGTCGCCAAGTCGATGGCCAAGCGGCTCGCGAGCGCGCTCTCCCCCCACTCGCCGATGTTCGTCGAGGAGGCCGTCCTGCCCGAGCACCTCGACGCCCTCGACGAGATCGGCCAGCACACCACCGCTCCGATCGCGACCGGCGAGCGGCTCTACTCCCGCTTCGAGTTCAAGCGCCTGTTCGAGCAGGGGGTCGTCGACGTGATCCAGCCGGACGTCTCCCACGCCGGCGGGATCACCGAGGTGACGAAGATCGCCGCGATGGCCGAGGCCTACGACGTGGCGCTCGCGCCCCACTGCCCGCTCGGGCCGGTCGCGCTCGCCGCCTGCCTGCAGGTCGACGCCGTGGCTTCGAACGCGCTCATCCAGGAGCAGAGCCTCGGCATCCACTACAACCGCGAGGCCGACCTGCTGGATTATCTGACGGATCCGGGGGTGTTCGAGTACGAGGATGGGTACGTCGACCTGCCCCACGGGCCGGGGCTCGGGATCGAACTGGACGAGGGGGCGGTCCGGGAGGCCGCCGTGGAGGATCCGGACTGGGGCGAGGCGATGTACCTCCAGCGAGAGACGTGGCGACACGAGGACGGGAGCGTGGCGGAGTGGTGAGTGGATGCAGGGTTGGGGCTTCAGCCGAGAGTCGTGAGGGTGTGCGTGGGAACAGAACAGTCTACCGAAGCCCTCGGCCGCTACCCTCGGGGGGCTCGTTGCGCGTCTCGGTCGCTCACTTCGTTCGCTCCCTGCGGTGCTAACGTCGCCCGCCGTCGGGTAGCGGACTCGCCCTTCGAGTCCGCCAGGACCGCGACCGCGACAGCCACACGCCTCCCCAGCCGACTCGCTCGCTCCGCTCGCTCGTCCCTCGCGCGGATTCGGGCGCGCACGAGAGCGCGCCCAGCGCACGCCACTCCCGGTCGTAATTCGAACCGACGACACCCGAGACCCGACCGTGCGAACGCTTTTCACTCCCGTCGACGACCCGCCGCCATGCAACTCGAAGGGACCATCCCACCGATGGTCACACCGACGGAGGGACGGGACGGCGGCGTCGACGTACCGGTACTGCGATCGTACACCGAGTCCCTCGTCGAGGGAGGTGTCCACGGGCTGTTCCCGTGTGGCTCCATCGGCGAGTTCCCGTCGCTGACCCGTGAGGAACGCCGAACGGTTGTGGAGACGGTCGCCGACGCGGCCGGCGACGTCCCCGTCCTCGCGGGCTGTGGCGCGACGAGCGTCACCGACGTGGTGGCGCTGACCGAGGACGCCGCGGCGGCCGGCGCGAGCGCCGCCGTCGTCGTCACGCCGTACTACCTCCCCGTCGACCAGGCGGGACTCCGGGGCTTCTACGAGACGGTCGCCGACCGCTCGCCGCTGCCGGTCGTGCTCTACAACATCCCCCAGCGGACTGGCGTCACACTGGGAGTCGAGACGACGGTCGCGCTCGCCGAGCACGAGAACGTCGTCGGCGTCAAGGACTCCTCGGGCGGGATGGCCCACGTCTTCCGGCTGATCGAGGAAACACCCCGGGAGTTCTCGGTCATCCAGGGGATCTCTATGCTGGCGCTGCCGTCGCTCGACGCCGGGGCGGCAGGGCTCATCTCCGGGGCCGCGAACGTCTTCCCGGCCGCGCTCTCGGCGCTGTACGAGGCCCACCGCGCGGGCGAACACGACCGGGCGGTCGCCATCGCCAACGAGGTGGCGAACCCGCTCGTGACGGCCTACTCGGATCTGCCGACCGCGCCCGCGCTGAAGCACCTCCTCGAACTCGCGGGCCACGACGTCGGCCCGCCGGTACTCCCCCTGTCGGGGCTCGACGCCGACGTACGGCGGGCGCTGGAGGACCGCTACGAGCGGGTCCACGAGCGAGCCGAGGCGCACTCGCTCGTCTGATAGGGGTTTCGTAGCCGGCCGGAGGGTTCGACCCGCTGACACGGGTCGAGCGACGTGGTCCCGGGACGAAAAGGGACGAGTAACTACGATAACCCCTACGAGTCCGGGGCTTCGCCCGTGGAAACGGTCGTTCGGGACGGCCACTCCCGACCCGGCGTCGAGAGCGGGATCCGGATCCGGGGGGAGTCGGGCGTCCCGGAGGCATAGCTTCATGTAGCCGGGCGGGGCAGGCCCGGCATGGACAGCGAGTTCGCGGAGCGGATACGTGCGGGTGAGCCGCTCTCGGCCGGCTGGGTGTCGCTCGGCCACCCGCGTGTGGCGGAGATCGTCGCACTGGCCGGCTACGACTTCGTCATCGTCGACATCGAGCACACGCCGATGAGTCTCGAGACGCTCGACGACGTCGTCCGGGCCATCGAACTGCGCGGCGTCCCGACCGTGGTCCGGGTACCGTGGAACGACCCCGTCGAGTTGAAGCGCGTCCTCGACATCGGCGTCGCGGGCGTCATGATCCCGATGGTCGAGACCGCCGCGGCGGCCGGGGAGGCGGTCGACGCGATGACCTACCCGCCCGACGGGATGCGCGGGGTCGCGGGGTCGCGGGCGACGAGCTACGGGCTCGAATTCGCGGAGTACCTCGAGAACGCCGACGAGGACCTCGTCACGATCCTCCAGATCGAGACCCTCCCGGGTGTCGAGAACGCCGGCGAGATCTCGCGGGTTGCGGGCGTCGACTCGCTGTTCGTCGGGCCCTCCGACCTCTCGGCGTCGCTCGGCGTGGCCGGCGACTGGGACGATAAGGCGGTCCTCGAGGCCATCGACGACGTGCTCGAAGCGAGCGAGGTGCCCGTCGGGTCGCTCGCGGTGACCGACGAGGGCATCGAGCAGTGGGTCGAGCAGGGGTTCGACTGGGTCATCGCGGGCGTCGACAGCCGGAACCTGCTCGCCGCCTCGCAGTCGACCAACGAGGCGTTCGAACGCGCCGTCGAGCGCCGGGACGGGTAGGCCCGACGCCACCCCCGACGCCGACTACGACCCCACTCTCGTCT
>JBEPXB010000083.1:0-7995 GCA_041642135.1 Halobacteriales archaeon
CCTATCGTTCCCACCCATTACCGGTTGTTCGACCGAGCACCGCGTATCCGAACACCACCGGGGTCGAGGCCGGTCCCGGCGGTCGCGACGTGCGAGAGGTCGTATCGGCGGCCGCCCGACGTCCTCCAGCACGTCCCCCCCCCCGGTGGCAGAACCCCGTCGGCCACGGGACCGAACGGTGGAAGTGGAAGACCCGCTCAGCGGATCTGTCCCCGGATCTCGCCCGGCGGGTGGGCCAGCGTGTGGACGTTGACGTAGGCCTCGCCGCTCCGCATGGCCGCGAGGACGTCGTCGAGATCGGACCACCTACACCCGTTCCCGTCGTCCGGTTCGGTGATGGTCCCCTCGGCGAGCGTCCCGGGGTCGCTCGTCGGCCCACCGCTGAACAGCGTCACGCCGACCGGACCGTTCTCCCCCGCGGGCGCACAGTGGATGTGCGATGCGACGACGTCGTCGATGTTCGCGACGATCAGCTTGAAGTGCAGTTCGTCACCCGTCCCGTTCAGCTTGAACTTGGCCTGACCCTGTGCGTCCGTCTCGACCGGTGGGACCTCCTCGTCGCCCGAGAGGTGTGTCCGGAAGTTCCGGTTCTCACTGTTCCCGGGGCGACCGCCCGTGACCCCGGTTCCGGCGAGCGCGGCGCCCGCGAGTCCCGCCGTCGTTACGAACCGCCGCCTGGTCGTGTCGTGCCATGTCATGGCAGATGTCGGATCGACGATGGGACACGTACGTGTTTTCCGGGATTCGTCCGAAGTTCGTCCCGAATCGCGGGTGTTCGTCGCGTATCTGGCGGAGGCGCCCGGGGCCGACACCCACACCGGTCGCGAGGGATCCCCCTCTCGTACCGACCACCAGCCTCCCGCTCGTCCCGTGTTCCGTTCCGTTCGGCTTTTCCGTCGGGAGATGCCAGCCCCGGTAAATATGGCCGACAGGGAGACGTGGGCGAGCCGGCTCGGGTTCATCCTCGCGTCGGTCGGGAGCGCGGTCGGTCTGGGCAACGTCTGGCGGTTCCCGTTTCAGACCGCGACCAACGGCGGGGCGGCGTTCCTCGTCGTCTACCTCCTCGCGGTGGCGGTCATCGGCCTCCCGGCGATCCTCGCGGAGTTCGTCGTCGGGCGGCGCGCGAACCTCAACGCCATCGACGCGTTCGACCGTCTCGGCCACTCGCGCTGGAAGGTCGTCGGGGCGCTCGGCGTGTTCACCGGCTTCTGGGTGCTCTCGTACTACAGCGTCATCGGCGGGTGGGTGATCAGGTACCTCCTCGGCAGCGTCACCGGCGGGTACATGGGCAGTCCCGCGGACTACTTCGGCGCCATCTCGGCCGGACCGGAGGCGCTCGCGCTGCACGCCGTCTTCATACTGCTGACGGTCGGCATCGTCGCCTTCGGCGTCGAGGAGGGGATCGAACTGGCGACGACGTTCATGGTGCCGAGCGTGGTCGTGCTGATGCTCGGCATCGCGGCGTACGCGGCGACCCTTCCGGGGGCCGGCGCGGGCTACGCGTTCTTCCTCACGCCCGACGTGGGGACGCTGCTCGCGAACCTCGACACGGTCGTGCCCGCGGCCGTCGGCCAGGCGCTGTTCTCGCTCTCGCTCGGGTTCAGCGTCATGATCACCTACGCATCCTACATCGGCGAGGACGAGAACCTCGGCGTGGACGGTGGGGCGATCGCCGTGTTCAACACGTTCGTCGGCGTGCTCGCCGGGTTCGTCGTCTTCCCGCTGCTGTTCGCACAGGGAGTCTCGCCGGACACCGCGGGCCCGGGCGCGATATTTATCAGCGTCCCGACGGCCCTCGCGGAGGTCCCGGCCGGTCGGGTCGTCGGCTTCGTCTTCTTCGCCGTCGTCCTCATCGCGGCGCTCTCCTCGGCCATCTCGCTGCTCGAGGTCGTCACCTCCTACGTCATCGACCACTACCGGTTCGAGCGGAGGGGGACCGCCGCCGGACTCGGAACGGTCGTCTTCGCCCTCGGGGTCCCCTCGGCGTGGGACACCGCGTGGCTCGGCTGGTTCGACGGCGTCGCGGTCAACCTCTTCCTGCCGCTGGCGGTGCTGCTGGTCGTGACGTTCGTCGGGTGGGTCCTCGCCGACGACGCGGTCGACGAGGTGCGCCAGGGGACGGACGTGGCGAGGGCCTCGGCGCTCCCGACGGCCTGGCTGTGGGCCGTCCGGTCGGTCGTCCTGCTGGCCGTGGCGGGCACCCTCGCGCTGGGCGTCCGCGAACTGCTCACGCCCTCGGGCGCGTACGTCGTCCCGCCGTTCTGAGTCCCGCCGTTCTGAGTCCCGCCGTCCGGATCGGGGGCAGACCACAGGGTCGGAGGCCTCGCTCCCGGGGTCGCCACCACCTTCCCGGGACTCGATCCCGAACTCCCAGGCCTGCCGGCGCCAGAACTCCTCGTAGCCCTCCTCACGGCCTCCGACGGTCGTCTCGCCGACCTCGTCCGAGACGACGCCGCGCCGCATCGCGTCCGTGACCGCGGACGTCTCCTCGCGGGACGGGAACGGCGCCCCCGAGGCCACGGTTTCCGGCAGGCCGTTCGAGGACCGTCCGTTCTCGGTGGTCTTCGGACGTATCGGCGTTTCGAGACCGACGAGACGGGACTCGAACCCGTGACGTGGAACTGATCACGCACGACCGTATCAGCTCTCGTGTGGCGGCTCGTCGCGGTGGTCGTCCGGGTTCTCCTGGTCGGTCGCCTCCTCGGCCCGCGGCTCCGAGCGCTCGCGCTCGCGCTTCGCCCGCTCTTCCCGCCGGGCCTCGCGGGCCTCCCGCTGGGCCTCCTTCGCCTCCGCGAGTTCGTCCTCGTCCGATTCGTCCTCGTCGGTCGTCTCGTCGGGGTCGGGCGTTTCGACCACACCGGTGGATCGACCGCCGGCCGGGTGTGAGTGGTGCCGGCACGTGCAAGCAGCCGGCACGCGGCGACGCAGAGCACCGGCGACAGCCGGGGAGCACGGCGTATCTGCCGAGGGACAGCGACCGACGGCCCTTTGACACCGAGCGGTGAACCCCGGGGCATGGGTCTGCTCGACCGGCTCCTGGGTGCCCGGCGGAACGAGCGTGACGGCTCGAGCGGGGGTCGCGACGCGTCGGTGCCCGACCGCGTCGGGCTGTTCGTCGACGGGCCGAACGTGCTCCGCGAGGAGTTCGACGTCGACCTCGACGACGTCCGCGCGGCGGCGGCCGCGGCGGGCCGGCCGGCCGTGGCTCGGCTCTACCTCGACGAGCGGGCCTCCTCGGGGCTGGTCAAGGCCGCCGAGGCGAGGGGGTACGAGGTGGTCGTGACGAGCGGCGACGTCGACGTCCGGCTGGCGGTCGACGCGACCGAGTTCGTCGTCGACGGGCGGATCGACACGCTCGCGGTCGCCTCGCGGGACACGGACTTCAAGCCCGTCCTCGAACTCGCGGCCCGCCGGGGGGTCCGGACGCTCGCAATCGCCCCGGGGAGCCACGGTCGGTCCGACGCGCTCCGGAACGCGGCCCACGACGCGGTGACCCTCGGGGAGTGACCCACGCGCGGGACGCGGGCCCGCCGGTTTTTTGCCCGCGGTCACCTCTCGTCCCGTATGTCCGACCCCTCTCCCTCCGACTCCCCGCTCGAGACGGTCGCCGCCGGGGAGCGGGCGACCGAGGCGTTCGAGCGGCTGAGCGACGAGACGCGGCTGGCCATCCTGGTCGCGCTCTGGGAGCGCTACGAGCCGTTCGGCGGGGGCGATCCCGTCCGCTTCTCCGAGCTCCGCGACCGCGTCGGGACCGCCGACAGCGGGCGGTTCAGCTACCATCTCGACCGACTCGAGGGCCACTTCGTCGAGTCGGTCGACGGGGGCTACCGGCTCAGCGAGGCCGGCCTGGTGTTCGTCCGCTCGGTGATCGCGGGCGCCGGTATCGACGACCCCACACTCGAGCCGAACGAGGTCGACCAGGCCTGCACGCTCTGCGGAGGAAGCGTCGAGGTCGCGTACGAGAACGGCTGGGTCTACGTGCGCTGTACGGAGTGCGAGGGGCTGTGGGCGGACGACGGCGACGACGGAGGGGACGGGCGGGGCGGACAGCTCGCCAAGTTCTCGCTTCACCCCGCCGGGATCGCGGACCGGACGCCGGCGGAGGTCTACGCGGCGGCCTGGGTCAGGACCTTCCAGAACCTCCACAGCATGATCGAGGGCGTCTGCCCGACCTGTACCGGACGGGTCGACCGCTCGCTCGACGCCTGTGACGACCACGAACCCGACGGCCGGTGTCGGAACTGTGGCCGGCGGGCCCGGATCGTCGGCCGGTTGCGCTGTACCGTCTGCAAGGACTGGGTGCGGACGACGATGGGCGGGGTCGCGGCGTACCACCCTGCCGTCATCGGCTTCTGTTACGATCACGGTCTCGAACTGCAGTACGGGTTCAACGACCTGGCGCGGATCAGAGAGCGGCTGGAACGGGGTAGCTCGACGGTGGAGCTGCTGTCGGCCGATCCGCCGCGCGTCAGGGTGACGACCGAACTCGACGGCGACGAGGCGTGGCTGGAACTCGACGAGGACCTGACCGTCGTCGACGCGGGCGGGTGACCGCCCACCGGACCCACCTCGTGAGTCCCGGTCCGGCACACTCCTCCCGGTAGGACCGGTGACCGTCCGGTTCCGTGGAGCGGGGTCGGTGGGGGCATCTCCGGAGGCCGGTGTACCGGGGGGTGCCCGGATAAACCCCATCTTTTGTCATAAAACCTAAGCGGGTGTAGCGACTACTGTTAACACATGTACAGAGTCCTGGTACCGATCGACAGCAGTGAGGAGCGGACGGCGGCCCAGGTCGATGCGGTGGCGTCGCTGCCGGGCGCGAGCGAGTCGGTCGAGGCGACGCTCCTCTTCGTCTTCGAGGACAGGGAGACCGCGGAGTCGACCTCGGTCACCCAGCTCCGGACGGGAGGGACGGCCGAGCAGCAGCTGCTCGACCGCGGCGTCGCCGTCGAGACCGAGTCGCGGTACGGGGACCCGGCCGGGGAGATCCTCGAGGCGGCCAAGGGGATCGATGCCGACCTGATCGTCCTCGGGGGGCGCAAGCGGTCGCCGCTCGGGTCGTTGCTGTTCGGGAGCGTGAGCCAGGCCGTCACGCTCGACGCGACCCGTCCCGTAGTCGTCACGGGCGGGGTCAAGGAATCGGAGACCGAGGAGGAAGGCGAGGAGGAGACCACTCCGGCGACGTAGCGAGAGCCCTCGGGCCGAGCCGATCGCGTCGAGCCGGGTGGTTTTTCGACGCCCCCCGCCCTACCTTCCCGTATGGACCCCGCCGCCGCACTCGACCCGCCCGTCCTCGATAACCACATGCATCTCGACCCGGTGAACGGGCGCGGGGCCGACGCCGCCCGCGACTTCGCCCGCATCGGCGGCACCCACCTCCTCGTGCTCAACAAGCCGTCGTGGTCGCTCGGGACCGACGTGGAGCTACCGGAGGACTTCCGGGAGCCGTTCGACCTCACCGTCGAGGTGACCCGCGAGGCGAGCGAGATACTCGACGGCCGGGCCTGGCCGGTCCTCGGCGTCCACCCCGCGCTGATCTCGAAGCTCCTCGAACGGGGGTTCGACGCCGGGGAGGCGCGAGCGCTGATGGAGGGCGGCATCGACGTCGCCGCGGAGTACGTCGCCGACGGGCCGGCGCTGGCGATCAAGTCCGGTCGACCGCACTACGACGTCGACGAGGCGGTGTGGGAGGCGTCGAACGCGGTCATGCGCCACGCGTTCGAGCGGGCCGCCGAGGTCGGCTGTGCGGTCCAGCTCCACACCGAGTCCGGCGAGGACTTCACCGAGGTCGTCGAGTGGGCCGAGGACTGCGGTCTCCCGCGAGAACAGGTCGTCAAGCACTTCGCCGGCGGCCGCACCGAGGGCCCGATACCGAGCGTCATCGCCCGGCGTGACGAACTGGAAGGGGCCATCGAGCACGGTCGACCGTTCATGATGGAGACGGACTTCATCGACGACCCCGACCGGCCGGGCGCGGTGCTGGGCCCGAAGACGGTGCCCAAGCGGAGCCTCCAGTTACAGGAGGAGGGCCACGACGACGCGCTCCGGACGGCGCACGTCGAGACGCCGGCGCGAGTGTACGGCATCGACACGGAGGCGACCCTGGAGGAGTGAACGCCGGGGACCCGGGGGCCGCGGGTACCGCTCGCCGACCGGGCCGATCCATACAAGCCTTTATTCGGGCCTCCTGAACCCTCCTCCATGAGCCAGCCGAAGCTGCTGCTGCTCGGGCCGCCGGGCGCCGGGAAGGGGACCCAGTCCGCGAACCTCGTCGAGCGGTTCGGGGTCGATCACGTGACGACGGGCGACGCCCTCCGGTCGAACAAGGGGATGGACATCTCCCACCTGGACACGGAGTACGACACTCCCGGCGAGTACATGGACCGGGGCGAACTCGTCCCCGACGAGGTCGTCAACGAGATCGTCAAGACCGCGCTCGAGGACGCCGACGGGTTCGTCCTCGACGGCTACCCGCGGAACATAGACCAGGCGGAGTACCTCGCCGGGATCACCGACCTCGACGTGGTGGTGTCGCTCTCGGTCCCGGAGGAGGAGCTCGTCCGCCGGCTGACCGGCCGCCGGGTCTGTTCGGAGTGCGGGACCAACTACCACGTCGACTTCGACCCGCCGGAGGTCGAGGGCGTCTGTGACGAGTGCGGCGGCGAACTCGTCCAGCGGGACGACGACACCGAGGAGACGGTCCGCGAGCGGCTGCGGGTCTTCGAGGAGAACACCGCACCCGTGATCGAGTTCTACGACGAGCGCGGCGACCTGGTCGAGGTCGATGGCGTCGGCTCCCCGGACGAGGTGTGGGAGCGGCTGGAGTCGGCGGTCGAGGCGCGGCTGTAGTCGCGGTCGAGGCGCGGCTGTGGGACAGTTCTTCCACCGGATCGAGAGATCCGAGCGGGCGTGTTCGAGAGGGGGCCGACGAGCCCCGGAACGACGACGCCGACTCGCGTGACGGTCTTGCGCGGCGGAGACCGGGAGTAAAAGCTTGATAACCCGTCGTGGTCTACCTCCGGTGATGGCAGGGACAGTCGACCGAGTGAAGGACCTCGTGGACGACGACGACCAGATGGCCGGGGTCGTCCAGCTTGTCCTCGACCGCGCCGAGGACGGCGCGGTCGCCTACGGGGACGTCAGGGACGAGGTGGACAGCGGCCGCTGGGGACGGCTCATCGACCGGGGCATCCTCGTCGAGGCGGGCGACGAGTACGTGCTCCGTGACCCCGAGGGGGTCCGCGAGGGGCTCGAGGAGGCGACGAAGGAGGAGTCGAGCATCTCGCTCGACATCGACATGCCCGACGAGCCCGACAGCGACTCCTCGTGGTCGATCTACGACAAGGCGGCCGCGGTCGGCTCGATCGGCCTGTTCGCCGGCTACTCCATCCGGAGTGTAAGGGATCTCATCGGGAACACGCTCGACCTCCTGCTCGGCCCGCTCGACGCCGCGCTCCCGTTCTACGTCGTCGTGATGGTACTCGCGCTGTTCACCGGACTCTACTCGACGCTCCTGCAGGCCAACCTGATGAACATGGACAAGATGGCCTACTACCAGGACCGCATGAAGGCCATCCAGGACAAGCGCGACGAGGCCAAGGAGGCGGGCGACGAGGAGGCACTCAACCAGATCCAGCAGGAGCAGATGGAGGCCATGGGCGAGAACCTCGGCATGTTCAAAGAGCAGTTCCGCCCGATGGTCTGGATCATGCTGTTCACCATCCCCGTGTTCCTCTGGATGTACTGGATGATCCTCCCCGGCGGCGGGAGCGTCAGCCCGGAGACGATCGTGCTCCCGATCTTCGGCGAGACGACCTGGACCGGCGGCGTCCTCGGGCCGATACAGGCCTGGATCGTCTGGTACTTCCTCTGCTCGATGGGGTTCACCCAGATCATCCGGAAGGCCCTCGACATCCAGACGACGCCGACGGGCTCCTGAGAGGCCGGTCGTCCCCCTCCTGTTCTCGGTTCCGCGTTCCGTCCCCGTCTCCCGCT
>JBEPXB010000084.1:0-7983 GCA_041642135.1 Halobacteriales archaeon
CGTACTCCCTCGGTGTCCCCTCGGCGACCGACGACACGGTCGCGCCCGAGGGCCACTCGAACCTGTTCGTGCTCGTCCCGATCGCCCCCGGACTGGAGGACTCGGAGGCGACCCGCGAGGCCTACCGCGAGAAGATACTCGCGGACGTCGCGCGGAACACCGGCGTCGACCTGCGCGACCGGATCGTCTTCGAGGAGTCCTTTTCGGTCTCGGAGTTCGCCGAGCGCTACCACTCGATGCGCGGGACCGCGCTCGGCCTCGCCCACACGCTGACCCAGACGGCGCTCCTGCGCCCGGGCCGGCGCTCGAAGGAGGTCCCCGGGCTCTACTTCACCGGGTCGTACACGACCCCGGGGATCGGCGTGCCGATGTGTCTCATCGGCGGCCAGCACACCGCCGACGCCGTGATCGAGGACGCTTCCTGACCCGTATGAGCCTCGCCGACGCCATCTCGCTCGAACGGGTGCTCCCGCCCGAGGAGACGCCCGTGGGCTACCTGCTGCGGCTCTCGCGACCGCGGTTCTGGCTCTACCTCGCCGGACCCGTGGTGGTGGGGGTGACGTTCGCCGCCGACGGCGTCGCCGAGCTGTTCTCCCCGCTCGCGCTCGTCCTGTTCGGCTACTTCCTCCTCCCGGCGAACGTCTACCTCTACGGGGTCAACGACGTGTTCGACCGCGACGTCGACGCCGAGAACCCGAAGAAGGAGGGGCGGGAGGTCCGCTACGAGGGGTCGCGGCTGGTGCTCGCCGTCGTGGCGCTGTCCGGGCTCGCGGGGCTCGCGTTCGTCCCGTACTTCGTCCTGCAGGGTCAGTACGGCGCCGCGTTCGTCGTTCTCCTCTACCTCTTCCTGGCGACGGAGTACTCGGCACCCCCGCTGCGGTTCAAGACGACGCCGTTCTTCGACTCCATCTCCAACGGGCTCTACATCCTCCCCGGGGTGATCGCCTGGACGGCCATCGAGGGGTCGCTCCCCCCGATGGGCGCCATCGCGGGCGGCTGGCTCTGGACGATGGGGATGCACACGTTCTCGGCCATCCCCGACATCGAACCGGACCGCGAGGCCGGGATCCGAACGACTGCGACGGATCTCGGCGAGTTCAATACGTACCTCTACTGCGCGGCGACGTGGCTGCTCGCCGCTGCCGTCTTCGTCACCGTCCACCCCTTCTTCACCGTGCTCCTGCTGCTCTATCCGCTCCTCGTCTTCGGCATCGTCTTCTCGGACGTCGACGTGAACGACGCCTACTGGTGGTACCCGATCATCAACACCGTGACGGGGATGGTCATCACGATGGCGGGGCTCTGGGTGCTCCTGTATGGCTGAGGCCGACGCCGCGGTCGGCGGCCTCGCGCTCCCCCGCTCGCGAGCGGAGGCCGAGGCGGCGCTGGACGAACTCGTCCGCGAGAACCGCTTTACGATCGCCATCGTCTTCCCCGTCGTCGGCGCGGTGCTCCTCGTCGCCTCCGCCGAGGCGCTCCTGCCCGACCCGCTCTCGTTCAACCCCTACCTCATCCTCCTCGGGACGCTCGTGATGCGTCTCCCGCTGATCGCCGGCGTCGCGCCACTGGTCGACCGCCGGGCCGCCGTCGGGATCGGCCTGCTCGCCCTCTACGCCTACGGCATCGAACTCGTCGGCGTCACCACGGGGTTCCCCTACGGGAGCTTCGAGTACGGCATCGACCTCGGGCCGATGCTGTTCGGGCTCGTCCCGGTTGGCCTCCCGGTGTTCTTCTTCCCGCTGGTCCTGAACGGTTACCTGCTCGTGCTCCTCCTGCTCGGTGATCGGGCCGCGTCGACGCCCGTCCGCCTACTCTCGACTATCGCGACGGTCATCGCCGTCGACCTCGTGCTCGATCCGGGGGCTGTGGCGCTCACGTTCTGGACGTACGATACGGGGGGTGCGTTCTACGGCGTCCCCTGGTCGAACTACACCGGCTGGGTGCTCTCGGCGACCGTCGCGGTGCTGGCGTTCGACCTGTCGTTCGACCGCCTCGCGCTCACGGAGCGGCTCCGGAACACCGAGTTCATGCTCGACGACCTCGTCTCGTTCGTCGTCCTCTGGGGGTCGATAAACGCCTACTTCGGCAACTGGATCCCGGTGCTCGTGGCGGGGGTGCTCGGCGCCGGTCTCCTCTACACCGACCGCTTCGACTTCACCGTCCGGGGGACCGTCCCCGGGCTGGATCGCTGAAGAGCCGATCCCGGCGTCCCCGACCCTCGGGTCAGGTCCGCCGCAGTTCCACACAGAAGACGGCTCCTTCGGGCTCCCCGTCCTCGACCCACACCGAGCCGCCGTACAGCCCGACCAGGGTGTCGACGAGGTAGAGCCCGAGGCCCATCCCCGGGCTCTCCGGCCGTTTTTCGCCCTGGGTGAACAGCTCCCGTTTCAGCGCGTCCGGGACCCCGGGACCGTTGTCGGCGACCCGGACGAGGACCGTCTCCTCGCGCGTCTCGACGGTGACGTCCACCCGCACGTCCGCCTTGTCGTTGTGGAAGACGGCGTTGTTCAGCAGGTTCGAGAACACCGAGGAGAGCAGCGGCGTCGCCAGCACCTCGGCGCCGGGGTCGCTCGGCTCCGGACCCGTCACGGTCACCGACGTCGACCGGCTGGCGTACTCCGTCCGGAGCTTCTCGATCTCGTCGGTCAACACGGCGGAGAGCACCGTCGGTTCAAGGGAGTCCTCGGTCGCGCCGACGGCCTCGGCGAGGTCGCCCGCGGCCTCGATCAGGTCGATGGTGTGGTCTGCGGCCCCGAGTAGCCGTTCGAGCGCCTCCTCGCCCCCCGGCTCGACGTGGTCTCCCACCACGTCGGCCCAGCCGATGAGGACGTTGAGGTCGTTGCGGATGTCGTGACGCAGGAGCTGGTTCAGGAGCCCCAGCCGCTCGTGCTCCTCCGCCATCTCGTCGCGCTGACGCTCGACCCGTCGCTCCGCGAGGACCCGGTCGGTGATGTCGAGGTGTGTGACGACCACGTACCGGTCGCCGTCGTGGACGAACGGGGCGGCGCGGAGCAGGAACCAGCGCCGCTCGGTCGGGGCGTGGCACGGGTACTCCATCGCGAACAGGTCCCGCTCCCCTGCGAGTACCTCGCGGAGCCCCGCGGCCGCCCGTCGAGCGTCCTCGTCCCCCTCCGCCGCGGCGGCGTCCGTCACCTCCAGGTAGTTCGTCCCGAGCGCGTCCGGCGACGTCCCGATCCCGTTCGCCCTCCCGAACTCCCGCCAGGGCCGGTTCGTGCTCACGATCTCGCCCCCCGCGTCGAGGATGGCCACGTTCAGCGGGAGCGTGTCGAGCGTGGCCTGCGCGAGCGTCCCGATGGCGGTGTCTGTTCCCATGGGGATCGGTTCCTCGCGAGGGCTACGTGTGGGCCGTACATATACTACCGCTTGGCCGGTTCCGAGAGGGCGACGGGCACCGAACAGGACGTGACGGCTGTCGGGTTCGGTGGTGGCCGGTTGTTCGGTGACGGCCGCCCGGGTACGGCACCGGTCCGGCCGGTTACCTGGCGACCGAAGGTTCGCCGTGGTCGGGTCCGTGTCGCGACGCCGTCCCGCTCGGGACGGCGCTGACCTTCGCGAAGACCGCCTCGGGGTCCTTCTGCCACTTCCAGTGGAGCCACGTCCGGGCGACGAGCGAGAGCTTCCGGGCGGGCGAGAGCGACGGGGTCTCCGCGAGCACGTCACAGTCCCGCTCGCGGACGAGTCGGTGGTGGTCGGCGTAGAGGACGGCGGCGGTCAGGACCGGGAGTTGACACCCCTCGGGGAGGTACTCGATGCCGGCGACGCCCTCGCGGTAGAGCGACTCGGTCCGCGCGAGCTCCTCGCGGACCGCCGCGGCGAACGACTCGTCGTACTCCAGGTTCTCGACCTGTTCCTCGCTCGCACCGTGCCGGCGGAGCGTCTCGAGGGGGAGGTAGATGCGCCCCCGGTCGACGA
The DNA here is from genome assembly GCA_041642135.1 of Halobacteriales archaeon. GTDB lineage: Archaea > Halobacteriota > Halobacteria > Halobacteriales > Haloarculaceae > Salinirubellus. Next base: position 3,934 of record JBEPXB010000084.1, read on the forward strand.
CGTCCTCGCGGACGTCACGGATGAAGTTGGTGAGTTGGAACGCCTCGCCCAGCGCCCGGGCCCGCTCCAGGGCGGGCTCGGGGTCGTCCGGGCGCATCACGTAGGTCATCATCACGCCGACGGCCGAGGCCGACCCGCGCATGTACGCCTCGAGCTCCTCGTAGGTCTCGTAGCGGGACTTCCCGATGTCCGCGAGCATCGCGTCGATGAACACCTCGACCTCCTCCTCGGGGATGCCGTACTCCTCGCGGACCTCCGCGAACGCCGCCAGCACGGGGTCGTCGGTCGCCTCGCGACCCAGCGCCGCGTCGCGGATCTCCTCCAGGCGGCGGCGCTGGTCCTCGGGGGACATCCCCTCCGCGTCGTCCACCACCTCGTCGGCGACCCGGAAGAACGCGTAGAGGACGTACGTCGCACGCCGGACCCGGGCGGGGAGGAGACGGGTGGCGTAGTAGAACGTCCGCCCGGTCCGTCGGTGGATGGACTTGCTCTCGGCGAGCTGGGAACTGTCTACCATTCGCTACCCCTGACTACGCGTTCTGTCGTCTTATGTGTTTGTGCCTAGAGGCGCCCGTATCCGGTTCATCGGAGGTTCTTGCCGGCTTCTGTCCAGCGATCCGGTCGGCATCTCGGGACCGTTCGTCCTCCCCGAGGCGACCCGTTATATATGAATTATGACATTCTATGTCTCGGTCGCCGGGGGCCGCCCGTCGGGGTGCTACGCCCCGAGGTAGCCCCACGCCAGGAGCCGGTCGCCGTCGCCCTCGATCCAGCGCTCGCCGATGTCGTCGCGGTAGTAGAGGTTCGGGATCACGACGTCGTCGATCCGGTCGTAGGCCTGCTCGCGCGCGGCCTGCATGGTCTCGCCCTTGCCGGTCACCACGAGGGGCATCCCGCTCTCCCCGGCGGCGCGCCACTGACCGTCGACGTTCTTTGCGTCCTCGATGTGGACGCCGTCGGGCGGAACGCCCGACGAGCTCCCGGTCGCGGGGGCCCCCTCCCGGCTGTCAGTTTCAAAAACGACAGCGGCGTTCCGGGAGTTCTCGTCGTAGGTCTTCGGGTCGTCGAACGGGAACGGCGGCAGGACGACGCGCACGCCGACCTGATACCCTCGGTGGACCCGAAGGTCGGGGTCGTTCCCGTGTGCGAGGTCGTAGAAGAACTCCCCGGTGGGTGACTCGAAGGACTCCTCCTGGAGGGTGATGGTCGGGTAGCCAAAGCGGGGGGTGAACTCGAGCGGGTGGACCCCGTCGGCGTCGACGATGCAGTTGAGGTCGATGCTCCCGACGTAACCTTCCGCTGCGAGCCAGTCCTCCAGTCTGCCGAGCGTCGCCTCGAACAGCCGGTTTCGCTCCGCCCAGAACATCGACGTCCCCATCTCGCCCGTCGACGGGCCGATGTTCCCCGGGAACAGCCGTTTGTGCTCGAAGTTGAAGTTGACCGGCTCGACGAACTCCGTTCCATTAAAAAAGCCACAGACGGCCACCTCGACGCCCTCGACGCGCCGCTGGAGCTGGAATCCCTTCATCCGGTGGCCCCACGCCTTCTCGTAGGCCCGGAGCACATCGACGACGTCGCTCCCGTCGTCCTCGCGGCCGACGTAGAGCAGCCGCTTCACGTTCTGGACCTCCCCGAGCGGCTTGATGACGTACGGTGCCGGGTTCGTCCGGACGTGTTCGATGCCGGCCTCGAACGAGTCGAACTCCCGGTGTTCGAGGGTGCTCACGCCGTGGTCCTCCAGGACGTCCATCGCGTAGCCGCGGTCGTCCTCCAGCCGGTCGGTGTTCGGCGTCCCGCCAACGACGGCGTGGCCCTCCTCTCGCAGGTCCCTGGCGAGTTCGCCCGTCCCGACCGAGTCGCCGACCCAGATGTCGTCGAAGACGACGACGTCCGCCCAGTCGAGTTCGGCCCGCCAGTCGTCGGTCTTCGGGACGAACCCGTCGGCGATCTCCCCGTCGCTCTCGGCCTCGATGTAGTACTTCACGTCGTGGCCCTCGCGGTGGACCTGCCACGCGATGTCGCCGATGAGTGCGGCGTCGAGCGAACAGAAGAGGAAGCGTGCCATGTCCGGCGTGCTCGGTAGACGGACATAACGCTTTGGACCACCCGGGAACGGTCGCTGGCGACGCCGCTGACTCCCCGTCCCCCGTCAGCTACGGTCGGTTCCCGTCGCGACGGAACCACCGGCCGGTTTTAAGTCGAGTCGCGGGGTACTTCCGGCCATGACGACCTACCTTCTCGGGACGGACTCGACCGAATCGAGCGAGCGGCTGCTGGCGTACATCGAGGCCCGGGCCCGCGACGACGACACGGTCTACGCGGTCAACTCCCTCCCCGGTGGGAACCGGACCTCCGACAAGGAGGTCCGCGCCGGCCGCGAGGCGCTCGAGGCGTTCGAGGAGTCGAGCGTCCCGATAGACACCCACCAGCTCGTCCGCGGGAACAGCCCGCAGGAGGACCTCATGGCGTTCGCCGCCGACCACGACGTCGACGAGATCGTGGTCGGCATCCGCAAGCGCTCGCCGACCGGGAAGCTCGTCTTCGGCTCGACCGCCCAGGACCTCCTGCTCTCGGCCGACCTCCCGGTCGTCTGCGTCCCGCTCGTCGCCGGGGACTGATACGGTCGTGCGTAACGATGTACCGGCGATCACCCGGACGGGGTCGGTTAGCGCCGGTAACGGACTACGCACGACCGTATGACGGCGGACCTCGGCACGCTCGTCACCCCGACGGCGCACGACCCCGCAACGCTTTTCGCCGGGGCCGCGGACCGACCGGCTATGAGCCGCGAACACCTCCGGACGGCGAGCGACCTGCTCGCCGACGCCGCCCGCGCGACGACCGACGAACCGGCCGAGCGACTCGACGCGTTCGCCGACCGACTCGACCGGATGGCCGAGGCCGACCGCGACCCCGACCACGGCCGGCTGGCGACCGTCCTGCTGAAACTCGACGAGATCGCTGACGAGGTCGACGAGGACGTCGCGGCGACGATCCAGGAGGCACGCGAGCACGTCACCGAGTTCCGGAGGACCGTCGAGGGGGTCTGAGCCACCAAACTTTTCCACGCTCGGCGGCGCTACGCCCCACCTCGCTCGCGTGGCGGCAGAGCCGCCACTCGCGGCAAAACTTTGGATTGGAAACGCTCGTCGTTCCCGTGGCGCGCCTTCGGCTCACGGGTCGCTTCGCTCGGGCGCGGATGCTCGTAGTGTCTGCAACGGAGGGATACTCCCCCGCCCACCGCCCCATCCGCCGAACAGTCTCACCCCTTCTCGGCGACCTTCTCGGCGAGTATCGGCACGAACGTCCCGATGTCGGTGACCATCCCGACGGCCTGTGCGCTCCCGCGGTCCAGTAACTGCGTGACCGTGGCGGGGTTGATGTCCACGCAGACGACCCGCGTCGTCGAGGGGAGGCAGTTGCCGACCGCCACCGAATGGAGGAGCGTCGAGAGCATGAGCACGAGGTCAGCCTCGTGGGCCTGCTCGCGGATGGCGTCCTGGGCCTCCACCGCGTCCGTGATGGTGTCCGGGAGCGGCCCGTCGTCGCGTATCGACCCCGCGAGGACCCACGGGACGTCGTTGGTGACGCATTCGTACATCACGCCCGACTCGATGGTGCCGTCCTCGACCGCCTCGGGGATCGACCCCGAGCGGATGACCTCGGAGATGGTGTAGATGTGGTGCTTGTGGCCCTTCCGGGCGTGGTCGAGCGACTCCGTGTCCACTCCCAGGGAGGTGCCGTAGAGGTCCCGCTCGATGTCGTGGACGGCGAAGCCGTTGCCCGCAGAAAGCATCGTCACGTACCCCTCGCGGACGAGCCGGGCGAGGTCCTCCCGTGCGCCGGAGTGGATGAGCGCCGGGCCCGGGACCGCGAGCACCTCCCCACCCTCCGCGCGGGTCTCGACGATGGCCTCGGCGATCCGCTCGATGGTCGATTCGGACGGGCGCTCGGCGGAGACGCCGCCCTGCATGAAGCCGAACGCACCTTCCTTGCCCCGGGGGCGCTCTGGGGGTCGGACGCGGATGCCCGCCTCGCCCGTCACGACGA